>NZ_JAWRWZ010000318.1:0-269 GCF_046535285.1 Chryseobacterium sp. SIMBA_028
GTTGCGCGCCTTGACCGGCGCCTCACCGGCTGCCGAGGAGGCACCGGCAAAAGAGACCGCAGCAATAAATGTTGCCGCAGCAAAAGCGGCCTTCTGGAAAATGTTCATGATCTGACGTCCGTATCGTTTCGTGATGAAGCACGTCGCTTCAAAAGCCCTATTCGACCGGCATTTCAGGTCCGCAACACTATCACGCTTTTGTGACGGCCTCAATTTTTTCACCAGTCCATGTAACGAAACGCTGACAACAGCGAAAAGACGATCATGAC
>NZ_JAWRWZ010000319.1:0-269 GCF_046535285.1 Chryseobacterium sp. SIMBA_028
GAGCGCCGTCCTCAACCTTCACCCAGAGAGATCGCTCCGGTTCCCGAGCATCGGCAAGGAGCCGTTCGACGTCAAGAAGCGCTGAGTCTTCATCCTGACCCCTCACTATCGGAGCGGGCGTCGGTAGCTTCTTGGCTTGCTCGGCCAAGATGTCGAGATCGCTCTTCGATATGGATCGGGAAGGCCAGGCGCTGATCATTTTCCGGGCCTCCTCGATCTGGCTAGAATCCAGCTCGACACCAAGCTCGCGGTTCGCATTCACCGAGCTG
>NZ_JAWRWZ010000320.1:0-269 GCF_046535285.1 Chryseobacterium sp. SIMBA_028
GATCGCATCACGGCATACGCCGCTTTACCGCGCAGGCGACGCGGCGTACGCGCACGCGGCAATGCGTGCGTCATGCTGTGATTGCCAGTCCGGATCAATAAGGTGAAGTCGTCGTTTTCCGTCTCATGGAAAACGATGAAGAGGAGTCCTGATATGACGATCTGCTATCGGGCGGCATCCGGATTGCCGCGGCGCGCAGTGGCGGCACCGCGCGTCGAATGGACTCGGTGCGGGTATGCCGGCGTCGTCGATCACGTCGCGAATGCGGG
>NZ_JAWRWZ010000321.1:0-269 GCF_046535285.1 Chryseobacterium sp. SIMBA_028
GTCAATCGAAGGAGTTCTACACCAAGGCCGCGAGCCTTCCGAGCACCTTCTACGGGCAGCTCGCCAGCGAACGGCTGGGCCGCAAGACGCTGAATGTTTCCTATCCGTCGCCGACCAATGAGGACCGGCAGAACCTGCAATCGCGCGAGGCGGTGCAGGCCATTGCGCGCCTAGAAGCGGCAGGTCACGGCTGGCGGGCCGCAGCACTCTATCTGGCGCTTGCCGACCAGATCCAGAGCCCCGGCGAACTGGCGATTCTCACCGCGCAG
>NZ_JAWRWZ010000057.1:0-446 GCF_046535285.1 Chryseobacterium sp. SIMBA_028
CCATTTTAATCATCTGCCTTTTATCATGCATTACAATGATTGCTTTTTTGTGGATCATGGCCAATTTTTTGTTTATGCCATTCTTTCTTCTTTTAATAATAATTATACTTTTTTCTTTTTCAAAATTAAGATATCTTGAAGTTGAACTTAATGAATATGAGATGACAATAAAAAGTTCAGATCCTTTGATGCAGTTTTTTTTTAAGTCTTCCCGCATGAAATATTATAAACAAGTTGTAACAAATTATCGTCTTAAAGGGACAAATTTTATTGTAGAGGTAAGCCACCCAAAGAAAATAGGAGGAAGCAGGGCCAGATTTAATTTGGATTATATGGATTCTGATGAGTGGCAGATTTTTTATTCCGAATTAATTGAATTCCCCCGAAAAAAAACTTGGAAATAATTTTATAAATACGCCAAACCTATTAAAGTTTAGAATGGAACA
>NZ_JAWRWZ010000322.1:0-269 GCF_046535285.1 Chryseobacterium sp. SIMBA_028
GTCGGGCGTCGGTCGGGTCCGGACTGAGAGCCTTATTCGACGGCTGCGTCAGATCTGGCGCTGGGCCGTCGAGGAAGGGCTGACGGCGCGGGCGTGTCCGTGGGTGGCATTCACTCAGGACCGTGCCATTCGGGCGGAGATGGTCACGCTCGTGGTGCGCTATCTTCCCGACGGCGTTCTGCAAACGATGCGTGCGATGACCTTGGGAGGCTGTGTGGACCACGGCGAAGTCGCCGAGGAGGAAATCGTGTCAGTGGCCGCAGCGGTCC
>NZ_JAWRWZ010000323.1:0-269 GCF_046535285.1 Chryseobacterium sp. SIMBA_028
GGGCCAGTGCACTTCTCCGGTGTTCGCATCCAGCCCACTGGGAAGATCACAGGCCACCACCAGGCGGGGAAGGAGTTCCTGGAGGCAGGCAACCAGCTCCGCCGAGTCTTCCCGCAACCCTCCCCGGGCACCGGTCCCCAGCACCGCGTCAATGACGGCGTCGTGCCCGGCGCAGAGAACCGCAAGTTCCTCAGCGTTTCCGGAACCCAGCTGAAGGCAGCGCCCTCCGGCCGCGAGGAAGGCAGCCAGCCCTTCGGAATGCACTTTAG
>NZ_JAWRWZ010000324.1:0-269 GCF_046535285.1 Chryseobacterium sp. SIMBA_028
CTGCCTAAAGCCTCCAGCATTAATACGCTTTATTATGAGTATCGATATAATAATAATTTATACTATCTTTTGTAACATCAAACATTTTGCCCAATTTCCAGCTGAAATTTCTCTTGATATTTGAATATTCAAAAGGAATGATCACTTTATTATTAACATCAATCACTCCGAATCTGTCATTTTGTGAAGCAATAATCATCGGATCAGATACATCATCACCTTCCAAAATATATAAATATTGATATTGAGGATAAATTTGATAATCTCGG
>NZ_JAWRWZ010000325.1:0-268 GCF_046535285.1 Chryseobacterium sp. SIMBA_028
CGAGTAGCGGCGCGGTCAGTCCAGCCATGGCTTCTGTCCTCACTGTCATAAGTCAACTGTTTACAGTCGGTAGTGGTTCCGATCCTACGGCAAAAAGCACGGCAGTGGCCTTGGGCCAATGCCGTGCTTCCTGAGTCGAGTGCCTAGTTCGAATCGAGGGCCTAGCCCAGTTCGGCGAGAACCTTAGCCACGATACGGTCGACGGCCAAGCCGTAGCGGTCATGCAAAGTGGGCAGGGCCCCGGCGTCGAGGAATTGATCCGGCAGTG
>NZ_JAWRWZ010000326.1:0-268 GCF_046535285.1 Chryseobacterium sp. SIMBA_028
GCTAAATTAAACGGTTTCACTGATGAACAGATCATTGAAATCAGAAAAAATACCATCTCTTTTGATACTAAGCTAGAAGCGTTAGCAAATCTTGTAAAAAGTATTGTTGAAAACAAAGGCGAAGCTACAGATTTCCTAAAAGAAAAGTTCTTTAATAGTGGTTATACAGAGGCTAATCTTGTAGATACTATTATTGCAATTGGCGATAAAATGATGACCAATTATCTGTTTGCTGTTGCAAAAGTGCCTGTTGACTGGCCTGAAGCTC
>NZ_JAWRWZ010000327.1:0-268 GCF_046535285.1 Chryseobacterium sp. SIMBA_028
CTTCCAGAGCTCGCCATTGCCGTAGAACTGCTTGGCGAGATCCCAGAGGGTGTCGCCAGCGGCAATGACGTGGCTGGCAGGCGTTGCCGCTGCCGGAGCAGCCGCAGCCGGTGCGGCAGCGGGAGCGGCGGCCGGTGCTGCTGCCGCTGGGGCCGCAGCAGGCGCTGCCGGTGCGGCGGCACCAGCGGCGGCGATCGCCGTTACACGCCCATCGGTATAGGGCTTGTACGGGTTGTGCGCCGTCAGGTATCCGACAGTGACATCGGCG
>NZ_JAWRWZ010000328.1:0-268 GCF_046535285.1 Chryseobacterium sp. SIMBA_028
TTAAAAACACTCGAAAAACTAAAAGTTGATGCTAAATACACCGTTGCAGTAGAAGACTCAATGGGAGGAATAAAAGCTGCCAAGGATGCAGGAATGAAGGTGATTGGGATTACAACTACCCATTCACTGGAAGAATTGATGGATAACGGCTGTGCTGAGGTGATTAATGATTATACTAATATTGAGATTGTTTAGAAGATATTTTTAATTAAGTAACTTTTAAATCATAATAATTTTACAAAGACTCCAGATTTTGGAGTCTTTTGTT
>NZ_JAWRWZ010000329.1:0-268 GCF_046535285.1 Chryseobacterium sp. SIMBA_028
GCTGTCGCTTGCAGACAGCATCGGCACGCTGGAGACAGGCACCGATGCCGACATCGTCGTCCTCAATGCCGCGGCAACGCCGGCCATGGCGCTGAAGATGGACGTGGTCAAAACGCTGGTGGAAGAACTCTTCCTGCTGCAGACGATGGGCGACGACCGCTCGATCGTCGAGACATATGTCGCTGGCAACGCAATGAAGGCAGCGCTTTGAGATAGGACCTGCAATCGGGGGAAGCATGAGCGAGACGCAACGCAGGTTGACGACCAT
>NZ_JAWRWZ010000330.1:0-268 GCF_046535285.1 Chryseobacterium sp. SIMBA_028
TTCGTTGAGGTAGTTGGTGAACGTGTTCGCGGCGACATGTGCGACGATTTCCAGCAGTTCGCCGTCGTCGAATCCTGCCGCCTTCACATCTTCGACGTCGCTGGTGGAGACGCCGCCTCGCGCCTCCGCGATCTTCACTGCGAACTTGACTGCGGCATCGGCTTTCTCTTCGGCCGACCCGCCGCGTCTCGCGGCCGCGATCTCCTCTAGGCTCAGTTTAGTGACATGCGTACCGGTGTAAGTGTGAGCAGCAAGACAATATTCGCAC
>NZ_JAWRWZ010000331.1:0-268 GCF_046535285.1 Chryseobacterium sp. SIMBA_028
GCTGAGAGCGACGCGGTTGCCGGATCTGCTTGTAGACGGCATGATGCCTTCACCTGACATTGTTCGGCAAAACGAACGTGAGACCGGGCAATCAAGCCTCGTTGACGGTGCGGCTCAGTTCCTCAAGGAGGTTGGCTACACCGGGCGAGAAGGATCATAGAGGCGATTCGAAACTTGCGAGAGTGAGACCTCCACGTTGCACGAGCTAAGGCGGTGGCGATGTACTTTCCGCAGTTGCACCCTGTGCCACTAGGACCGGCCTCGGTGG
>NZ_JAWRWZ010000332.1:0-268 GCF_046535285.1 Chryseobacterium sp. SIMBA_028
GTCGTGCCCGGAGCGAGCAGCGCGCGAATCGTCATCGGTCGATCCGGCAGCATCTGGATGCCCTGCAGGCGCTGCGAATACACCGTGACGCCGCCGTTGCCGTCGGTGCCAGCGGTCGTTGCGCTCGTGATCGCCTTCACCGCGAGATTCGCGGGCGCGCCGCGCTGGCCGCCGGCGATCGCCTTGAACTGTTCCGATTCGACGAACTGCTGCCCGATCGATTTTTGCTCCTGACGACCACCACCCGCGCCCGGGCCGTACTTCTTTT
>NZ_JAWRWZ010000333.1:0-268 GCF_046535285.1 Chryseobacterium sp. SIMBA_028
GGATTGCCATCCTTATCATCAATCGACTTGAGTAATCTGACTGATTTGTATAATATCATAATAGAAGACAATAATGCTCTAACCTCTATCAATGTTCAGGGTTGTACAAGTTTAACGGATGTGAGAGCCAGTAATATGAACTTATCTAGCTTATTACTACAAAACTGTACCCAATTAAAACGTTTAAACTGCAGCAATGCTAAACTTCAGACTTTAGATGTATCATCAAATACCCTACTGGAAAGTTTAAATGCTTCAACAAATCAAT
>NZ_JAWRWZ010000334.1:0-268 GCF_046535285.1 Chryseobacterium sp. SIMBA_028
GCTGCGATACAGAGGTGACGTGAATGAATGAGCAACTGACCATCGTTCGCCTTTACGGGATTCTCGGTGCCATGTTCGGGCGTGAGCACCGCCTCGCCGTAACGTCGACTTCCGAGGCGATGCGCGCGCTCGGCGTCGTCATCCCGGGGTTTCCGCTTTCATGGCGCGCTCGCGCGAACGTGGGCTCACGTTCGCAGTGTTCGTCGGCAAGCAGAACATCGTGCGCGACGAACTGGAATACCCGGTAGGGCGAGACGAGATCCGCGTC
>NZ_JAWRWZ010000335.1:0-268 GCF_046535285.1 Chryseobacterium sp. SIMBA_028
GGCGCGGTCGTCGGCGTCCAGCCGTTCGGCGGCCGTGGCCTGTCGGGCACCGGCCCGAAGGCGGGCGGTCCGCTCTATATCGGCCGCCTGGTCCAGAAGGCACCGGTGCCGCCGCAGCACAGCTCCGTTCACACCGACCCGGCCCTTGCCGACTTCGCAGTCTGGCTATCGGGCAAGGGACGGGCTGACGACGCCGAGGCCGCACGCGAGCTCGGAAGCCTGTCGGCCGTCGGCCTTGAGAAGGAACTTGTCGGTCCTGTCGGCGAGC
>NZ_JAWRWZ010000336.1:0-267 GCF_046535285.1 Chryseobacterium sp. SIMBA_028
TATTTCATCGTTGTCATAGATGTAATATTCAAGATGGATATGATGTTTTGCCCGTTGAAGCACCTCAAAAACTTTTGCAAATTTTCCCTCCCCATTGATAAGAAGTTCTACATCGTTTCTTTGAGACACCGGTGAATTACCGGCATTGTATAAGTAATTGATGGTTGTTGTAAAGTTCTCTACTTCATCTGCTCTTTCTTCTAAGGTAGTATAATGTGTTTTCTGAATGTATTTCTTTACTGCAGCATAGACTTCTTTATTCTGCTC
>NZ_JAWRWZ010000337.1:0-267 GCF_046535285.1 Chryseobacterium sp. SIMBA_028
GTATCATTTTTATTTTTAGCTACCTGTGCAAATGCAAAATTCGACATCATTAAGCCAACTACCAATAACTTTTTCATTCTAAGCATTTTTTTCAACAGCAGGAATTGGATCTGCATAATTAGCCAGTCCATAATTTTGGGTCTGGGATAATTCAGGATTTTTCACATGCCATTCAAATTCGTCTCTAAAGTGACGAATTGCTGCTGCAACCGGCCACGCCGCTGCATCTCCTAATGGACAGATGGTGTTTCCTTCAATTTTTCTCTG
>NZ_JAWRWZ010000338.1:0-267 GCF_046535285.1 Chryseobacterium sp. SIMBA_028
CGTGCTGCCGTTCTGGTTCAGGGGTATCGGCGTGCCTATTGCGGACCGAGCCTAGAAGGCGTTTCGTCTGGAACAACGTGACTCCTCACGGGTTTACCGGGAGTGCAATTCGGAGGATCAGAGGGGGCCGTCACCATAACCATCCCCAGGACCATAGTCCGGCCTTTCCAGAGGGCGACGAGAACTCCGGCCGACTAGTCGCGGCCCTTGGCGAGCGCCACGTCACTGAGGTTTCCCTGATGGTGAGCAAGCGAGCTGGCCTCAGGG
>NZ_JAWRWZ010000339.1:0-267 GCF_046535285.1 Chryseobacterium sp. SIMBA_028
TGAGAGAAACAGTCCCGCATCATCACCAATCCCATTAAGTTACTTTGAGATCCTCCTGCAGTAAAAACACCATCACTTTCAGTAGTGTAACCGATTTTTTCAGCGGTCCAGTCAATCAGTTTTCTTTCCATGAAAGTTCCGCCCGCACTCTGATCATAGGTATCCTGTGAAGAATTAATGGCACTTACAAGGATTTCTCCTGCCAGTGCAGGAATGACAATCGGGCAATTAAGATGGGCAACATATTGAGGAAGGTGAAAAGCAGTC
>NZ_JAWRWZ010000340.1:0-267 GCF_046535285.1 Chryseobacterium sp. SIMBA_028
GTCCTGGTAATAAAAAGCCTATCATCATTTATGAACAACAGAAATCGGGGACAGTAGATGAAATGCTCAACGGAATCATCAAAGATTCCTATGAAGCCATCAAAGAAGCCAATGAAATTCAGAGAAAACCTGCACCCATGTCAAAATTGGTGTTGGGATTAGAATGTGGCGGATCAGATGGTTTTTCAGGGATTTCTGCCAATCCTGTGCTGGGCCAGCTGTCAGATATAATGGAAGCGATCGGAGGCTCAACCATCCTTTCCGAAT
>NZ_JAWRWZ010000341.1:0-267 GCF_046535285.1 Chryseobacterium sp. SIMBA_028
GATCTGGTCCAATATTTCCAGCTTCTGCAGCTGAATGTATCATTAACGTTTTAGCTGAAGCAGCATTCAGTTCAGCATTACTGAATAATTGTTTGTTGATTTGTGTCCAAAGTCCAATTACTCCGGTTACAACTGGTGCAGAATAAGACGTTCCGCTACCAACAGTTAAACTTTGACTTCCTGTAGTGTTTTCGGCAGTAGAACCGCTTCCTACGTTTGTTCCAACAGCTGAAATATCTGGTTTGATACCTCCATCATCTCTTGGTC
>NZ_JAWRWZ010000342.1:0-267 GCF_046535285.1 Chryseobacterium sp. SIMBA_028
GAGGATCTCGTTCTGCACGACGCCCATATGGACAGCCGCACGCCGAGCCACGAACTGACGATCGCGCATGCGGTTCTTCGCGCAAGGCGGCGGATCTGGACTGCGGACCCCACCTGGGCGCTGAGCGCCGCAGGATTGAACGCGCTTGCCGGAGCCGGGCTGGACGAGGGGACGGAGCCGGAGATCAAGAGCCTGCGCCCCGTCGAGGAGGAGGCAGACGATCCCGACGAGCTTCTGGCCGCCGAGCTTGCCGAGATCGATGCGGTT
>NZ_JAWRWZ010000343.1:0-267 GCF_046535285.1 Chryseobacterium sp. SIMBA_028
GTTTAGTGTTTTGAAAAATCCAAATATCAAAGCGGTGATTTCTTACGAACCGGGTGGCGATTTTGTTTTTCCTGAAGGTGAAGCTCCAACATCCATCGTGTTATCTGGACGAACAATTACTCCACCCACAATTCCGATAGAAGATTTTATGAAGTTTACCAAAATCCCGATTGTGATTTATTATGGAGACAATATTCCAAATACGCCAAGCACAAATCCAGGACAGGAACAATGGAGAGTATTTCTTGAAGTTGCAAAAAAATGGGC
>NZ_JAWRWZ010000344.1:0-267 GCF_046535285.1 Chryseobacterium sp. SIMBA_028
CCCGCGGCGCGCTTCCCGTCTCCTCCAGAAGCGCATCCCGTAAACGTTTACGATACTATTCGGAAAGGTTTCCTGCTGTCAAGGCACCGGTAAATTAGAAAAAATGCTGCGGAAAACACCAGTGAAAGCGAGCCCTTAGGCTGTTTTGCGCGGCAGTGCAGCACAGAAATATCTGCGATGTCATCTGGCTGTTAAACAAACATTCTACTAAGCTCCAGACCGGATTGCACAGCCGTGCAATGGGAGGAGACGAGATGAACCAGGATG
>NZ_JAWRWZ010000345.1:0-267 GCF_046535285.1 Chryseobacterium sp. SIMBA_028
GATGTGGGTTTCACGGCTGGTGATCAGCGACGGCGAACTGGCCGCTATCCTCCGCGATCCCAGGGTAGAGATCTACGTGCTGTCATGGGGCGGCAAGCCTGCCGGGATGATCGAACGCGATCTCCGGGAGCCGGGCGCCTGCGAACTGGTGTTTTTCGGCGTCACCAAGGAGACGATCGGCACCGGCGCCGGGCGCTATCTGATGAACCATGCGCTTTCCATCGCCTGGGCGCATCCGATCGAAAGGCTGTGGCTCCATACCTGCCA
>NZ_JAWRWZ010000346.1:0-267 GCF_046535285.1 Chryseobacterium sp. SIMBA_028
ATTGAAGATGAGGTTTCTATTGAATATGAATCAGGAGATCTTTTATTTTTTGGTGGTATCAATGAAATAGAATATCCGGGGATCTATTAAAACGGCATAAACATTCAATTCGATAAAAATGTGTTTTATCCCATTTAAAAATCCCATATAAATTTTCAATTATTGAAAAAACCAATTAAAATATCATTTCTCATCCTCTCATTATTCTGTATTTTTTCATGTAAAGTACAACAGTTTTCTGCGCCTGAATACGGCAAAAATGAAACA
>NZ_JAWRWZ010000347.1:0-267 GCF_046535285.1 Chryseobacterium sp. SIMBA_028
CGTCTTGGCTTCCATGGTCTTCGAATCTAGCGCTGATGTATCGATGCCGCCGAGCGTCACTTCCGCCGTGCGGTATCCTTCGGAGCCGGACGGCTTGACCGTCCCGTTCTGGGCGGCATCGGCAAGCCTCGCCAGCGCCTTGTCGGAGAGGTCGGCCATGTTGCCGGAAATGCCTTCGCGCTCGGCCAGATATTGGGAGAGACGCTTCGGCAGGATTTCCGCCAGCGCCGTCTGAGCCGACTGGCGGCCATTCGTCTGCTTGGCTTT
>NZ_JAWRWZ010000348.1:0-266 GCF_046535285.1 Chryseobacterium sp. SIMBA_028
TTGATCATAGAATTGTATGATGATAAAAAGAATTACAAATTTGAACTGGTAAAATCTGTAAAACTGGAAAAAGCACCCAATAACCAGTTTATTGTGATGGCCAGACAGATGAGCGTTCCTGTAACCTGGGACAAATACAAAAGTACGAAACTTACCTTTTATGAATCACCGGTAAATTTCATCAAAAGCGGAATGGGATCATCCAATACAGACGGACAGTTTTTCCTGAATGACGGAACAAAAGTGAATCCTACCAATATGCGGGA
>NZ_JAWRWZ010000349.1:0-266 GCF_046535285.1 Chryseobacterium sp. SIMBA_028
TTTTCATCGTAATAAGTGTAGCTTTTTGTCCATGCTTTGTCTTCCACATTTCTCACATACGAAGCCAATGGTAAGTTTCTGGTATTTTTACCCGTTGTACTTTGTCCGGGCTGTTTCAATACCTGCTGTCCGATAACGGCAGACGGAATGCTCACCTCCGAAGGAAGGGGAGGATAGGTGTCGTAATAATTCACCGATAAGATAGTCACGCTTTCTGTAGGAAAGGCATTTTTGGTGTAATAAATATTTTCACCGTCCTGTACGAT
>NZ_JAWRWZ010000350.1:0-266 GCF_046535285.1 Chryseobacterium sp. SIMBA_028
CTTCCTTACGTTGGTGATATCGACCTGGCCGCGGGAGGCTGTCCTGGAACCGACCAGCGGCGGAGCCACGTGGCCGGCACCTGCCGAAGCGGCCGCCGTCGTCGATTCTTTGCGTGCAGCGGTGATGCTCATCGGGCGTCCTTCGTGGGAGAAGCGGCAACGTGGGTGGCGAAGAATTTACGGGCCTTCTGCAGCGGCGTGAGTGGCAGGTTCCGCAAAGCGCCCTTGGAGAAATGGCGCTCGATGTAGTACTGGAAGACGCTGAG
>NZ_JAWRWZ010000351.1:0-266 GCF_046535285.1 Chryseobacterium sp. SIMBA_028
GGTTTGGAGAGAAAATCGAACCGTATATTACTGTATAACGGTATAGGTATAACGATATCGGTTTGAAATTTACGATAATTCGTATAATCGCAAGTTATTTCGCTGTACGCTGCGAAAACCTGATTCCCGAACGCGTCACACCATGAACCTTGCCGTCGCGCCCATCGAACCTGTTCTCGCTATCGTGCTGCCGGCCGCGCTCGACGGTAGCCTCGGCAACAACCGCGCGAGCGGTGGACACAGGCAGATCGCCGCCGACACCGATG
>NZ_JAWRWZ010000352.1:0-266 GCF_046535285.1 Chryseobacterium sp. SIMBA_028
GGCAAAGGCCCTCCAACCCCGTCGCCTCGGGATTTCCCCGGGAGACAGTGAGTTCCGCGGCCGGTTGCCGAAGTGGCAGGTCGTCTGCGAAGAACAAGGCTGAGGACCCCAGCCCGTGCCCACCATGTGACCGGGTCAAGGTCAAGAGCGTCACATGCTGGGCAAGTTCGGTATCGGGCACGTCGGCCGCGGCATCCAGTGCCCATTGCGGTCCTACCAGTGCCGAAGCACCGAACAATCGCAGAAAGACCAGGGCGCGTGCCGAG
>NZ_JAWRWZ010000353.1:0-266 GCF_046535285.1 Chryseobacterium sp. SIMBA_028
GTGTTGAAAACTGGCACTGAGGCATCTGGGCAGCGACCCACTGGCAGTATCGGTTATATTCTTTACGAGGAATGAAAAAGCTTTCCCGGATAAAGAATTTGTACAGCCTGTCGGTTTCTTTAAGATAATTAAGAAGGCTTAAAGGATTCGTAGGATCAGCCATCGATACACAGTCACATAAAAATGGAGTCTGTAACGTTACATGATCGATCATTAATCCCGGATGCCAGTCAAAACCGTCTCTCTGGTCAAGAAAAAGCGTTTTC
>NZ_JAWRWZ010000010.1:0-244635 GCF_046535285.1 Chryseobacterium sp. SIMBA_028
TTAGTAGCGGGAACCGGACTCGAACCGATGACCTTCGGGTTATGAGCCCGACGAGCTACCTACTGCTCCATCCCGCGATATTGGATTGCAAAGGTACAAATATTTTTTACAAATCCTAATTTTTCTTTTAAATAAAGGACTTTTACAGAAACTATTTTATTATTTGTATCTTTGTTCTATGGCAAAGATATTGAAAATTTACCCAGACAACCCTCAGGAAAATCTTGTGAATGAGGTTATTAAAACATTAAATAACGGCGGACTAATTATCTATCCTTCAGATACAATTTATGCGCTAGGCTGTAACATTTTTGATATAAAAGCCATGGAAAAACTGGCCCAATTAAAAAAATTAAAGCTGGAAAAGTCAAAATTCTCTATCATTTGTAATGATTTGAGCCATCTTTCTGACTTTACCAGGCCCATTGACACTTCCGTTTTTAGGTTTCTAAAAAGTCATCTTCCAGGTCCTTTTACATTTATTCTTGAAGCTAATAAAAGTTTACCATTGGCTTATAAAGGGCACAAAACAATTGGTATTCGTGTTCCCGATCATCCGATACCACAGCTTATCGTTGAAAAACTAGGCCACCCTATTGCATCAACATCTATTCATGATGATGATGAAATCATTGAATATTCTACAGACCCTGAGCTTATCGCTGAAAAATATGATCACCTTGTAGATATTGTCATTGATTCAGGATATGGAGATAACGTAGCTTCAACCATTGTAGACCTTACCTCTGGGGAACCAGAAATCATCCGTCAGGGAAAAGGAATTATTTAGTTTAGGAATTAGATTTCAAGGGTCGCGATAGACAGAATTAGGATTATGGGGCTTAACGGGAAATATTCTATAGGAATTTTACTCACTTTTATTCTTTTAGCTGCAGTAATGCTGTATGTCTTTCCTGTTATCAGAATGGTTACGGGAATAAAAAGTATTACGGCAAATAGTTTTTTTCTAAGCCGGCTAGGCATCTGGAGTGTTCTGTTCATCGTATTTTTGTATTCATACTTTATTGAAAAAGGATCTTTTCTACTAAAGGATGAAAAGAAATATTCCCTTGGGTTTTATATAAAGGCTATTATCTGCTTATACTTGATTTGTGCAATAGGAGGTGCATTCATAAATGTATTGCTTCAATTATTGTTACAGGAAAAAATCAGTAATAAGCTCCTCCAACTTACCTCAATTTTTAAGAATAATTATTTTTTAATTATTTTAACATGCCTTACAGCAGGCATTGTAGAAGAATTTCTGATGCGGGGCTACATACAGCCCAGAATTGAGAAAATATACAACAGTCCTCTTTGGGGAGTTGTTGTATCTGCATTACTATTTGGAATTCTTCACAGTACTTACGGAACAATAGGCCAGGTGGTCATACCTTTCTTTATTGGAGCCGTTTTTGCTATGTTTTATAAAAAATATTCAAATATTAAAATTCTGATCATCTGCCATTTTATGTTTGATCTGGTATCCCTGATGATTATGAACTTTATGGATTTTAAACACTTATCTGTATTTTAACATTATGAAAATTATAACATCTCCTGCAAAATTAATGAACGTAGAAAATTCAACAGATCTATTGAAATCTACTACTCCAAAATTCATTGAAGATGCAGCATTTATACATTCTTATTTAAAAGAAAAATCTCCAAAATATCTTTCCGAATTGATGGAAATATCGCCTAAACTGGCTGATGAAAACTGGGAAAGAAATCAAAGATGGAAATCTAAACCTACTGCAAAGGAGTCTGCACCGGCTATGTTTGCGTTCACGGGCGAAGTGTACAGAGGGTTGGATGCAAAGACACTTGACAAAAATGCTGTTGACTATTTACAGAAGAACTACAGAATGCTTTCCGGGTTGTACGGATTACTAAGACCATCTGATAAAGTAATGCTGTACCGATTGGAAATGGGTCGTCATTTTGAGTTTGAACAATATAAAAACCTGTATGAATTCTGGAGAGAAAAAATTACAGAACAGCTTAATTCTGAGATGAAAAAAGGAGAAATTCTGCTTCATCTGGCCAGCAATGAGTATGGAAAAGTAATCGACAGAAAAAAATTAAACCATAAGGTAATTGACTTTGATTTTTATGAGTTAAAGGAGGGCAAGCTGAAAACTATTGTTGTTTATACAAAGCATGCAAGAGGGCTTGTGGTAAGATTCTGTGCTGAAACCAATGCAAAAACACTGGATGATGTAAAAGCTTTCAATTACGAAAGATACAGAATTGATGAAGAGAAGTCTACTGATACAAAACTGGTTTTCACAAGATAATGACAATCTCAGCCTATAAAAAATATTTTAAAGCAGAACTTTCCGACCTTTATACTGAGTCGGAAAGCGCTTTTTTATCATCTTTGTTCATTCATAAAATTGTTGGTTTCGATAACTTTCAGCAGAGAAGATCCTCTGAACAGGAACTTTTAATGGATGATGAGAAACAACTTTATCATTTGGTTTCTGAATTAAAGACAGGAAAACCCTATCAGCAGATTCTGGGTGAAACTGAATTCTATGGAATGAAATTCTTCGTAGATGAAAATGTTCTGATTCCTCGCCCCGAAACTGAAGAACTGCTTGAAATAGCGATCCGTGAAATTCAGGGACTTGAAGTTAAGGCCCAAGAATTAAGAATTCTGGATATTGGAACCGGTAGCGGTGTGATTCCTTTAGTTTTAAAGAAACATTTCCCGAACGCTAAAGTTTCTTCAATAGATTTTTCTGAAAAAGCCCTGAAAACGGCTCAGCAAAATGCTGATTATCATCAATTGGAAATTCAATTCATTCATGGGGATTATCTTAGTTTTGAATTGACTGAAAATTATGATATTATCATTTCAAACCCTCCATATATAGGAATTGAGGAAGAAATTGAAATAGCAGATTCTGTGAAAGAATTTGAGCCTAAAATGGCCCTCTTCTCTCCTACTTCTGATGCTTTAATTTTTTACAGAAAAATTGCAGAAGATGCTAAGGATCACTTGAATAATGACGGACTTCTATTTTTAGAAATCAACCAAAAGCTTGGACCTGAAACCCTTGAATTGTATATGTATTTTTCCAATGCTCAATTAATAAAGGATTTATCTGAGAATGACAGATTTATCTACGGAAAGAAATAAGTACATTGATCTCCCATAAAACATAACCATTTCATTGAAACCATGATCATCAAATCACATAATATCAACAATATAAAAGTTGCAGAAGTAATTTCTGATGAAGTAATCATTCAATCGGTACAGGATGGGCTAAATCTAATGGGAGATATTTATTATCAGGGCTTTGACAAAATAATTGTCTATGAAAAAGATATTACCCCCGATTTCTTTGATTTAAAAACTAAAATGGCAGGAGAAATCCTGCAGAAGTTTTCCAATTACCGTATTGGATTAGCCATTATCGGTGATTTCAGCAAATATGAAAGTAAGAGCATGAAAGATTTTATTTATGAAAGCAATAAAACAAGACATGTCAACTTTCTAGAAACATTGGAAGATGCTTTAGAAAACTTTCTAAAATAAATATTTCTATAATATTAAGCTTTATTCTAAGTTTTATCTATGCTAGTCAGGCGCTCTTCTTACTGACCGACGTACACTCTGCCCATCTTATTTCTACAATATGGGCTAACTTCCTATAACAGAACAAAAAGTATTATTTTTTTGAAAAGCTAATGGTAAAACTTTTGAAAGAAAACTCAGTGAAATAGTCTTTCATCTTCACCAAATCCACACTTTGACATCGAAATTGCATCCAAATTTTCTTTAATAATTAAAAAAAACTATGCATTTAGTTCATTTGATAGATGCATTATATAAAAATAAAATCAACAAAATTACTATATGAATAAACAAAACCAAATAAAAATCAATTATTAATTAAAAAATAAGGTCAATGAAAATTTAATTGACAGAAAGTGATGAAATAATATAATTAATTCATATTTTTGCATAAACACAAGCATTATGAATATCATTATTTTAAATACTACAACTACGATTTCGACGTAGTTCACTATTTGCTAATCACATTTGAATTTCTTAGCAAAATCAGCATAACAAAAATAATATTATAACAATAAAAGCCTTTCTTTTTATTGCTGCTATTATTTTACGCTCACAATCTGACGATTCATTATTTTCAAAGAAGTTGATATGCCTATCAATTTCTAAGATGAATATGTGATCTGAAAATCAAAAAAAACAATATCCATTTTTAAAAAATTTAAAAGTACTACAGGTATTTTTAGTACTTAATATTGTTAGCAACTATTATTAACACACAAATAAATTCACAAGCAATGAAAATTTTTCTTTTACAAATTTCGATTTTTTTAGTTAGTATTTCTGCACATGCTCAGGTAGGGATAAATATTCCTAATCCGGACGAAAGTGCAGCTTTAGACGTTTATAGCCAAAATAAAGGAATGCTAATCCCCAGACTTACTACAGCGAAAAGAGATGCTATATCTAAGCCTGCTAATTCTCTTCTTATTTATGATACGGATAAAAAGTGCCTGAGCCAGAATATAGGAACTCCTACCGCTCCGGATTGGTTATGTATCAGTAATAATGCTGTTAAGATGTTTTATATGCCGAGTGTTTCTTTCGATACTTCCCAGAATGCTAATGCCCAAACAAAAGATTTATATACCCTTTATAAAAATCAATTTGGATCTCCGAAAGCAAAAAGTGCAAGCGCACCAACCTCAATTCCTTTTTTTCCATCAAACAAAGACCTTTATTATTATGTGACGGATGCAGATCCTAATGTATTCAGTAATATTTCGATTTCGGATTCTGGTGTAATGACCTATGATGTGAGAGCGGCAGCAACAGATTGTTCTTTTATTAATATTGTTTTTGTTGTAAAATAAGTAAGCTATGATAAAGAGCAACCTAATTATACAACATAAAAGATTTTTGTTTATTTTTTTACTGTTTATTTTTTCTCAACATATTTCAGCACAGAATGAACAAGGGACAGGTTATCCGTACTTCGTAAGCTTCACACAGGGCTTGCAGCCACAAGAGGCTTATAAAGTATCCACAAACGGAGTTCAGAATGATGCAACCTTTACTACTGATGGTTTACGATTAACCCGAAATGTAAACAATACATCCGGAGGAGTAATATTGGCTGACAAAATATTTAAAAGCAACCAGGGAATTAAGTTTGAATTTGAATATGCAATTTATGGCGGAGACTCTAATGGTGGAGATGGTATATCTATATTTTTAGTAGATGGGTCGATTCCTAAAGATCAACTTAATATTGGATACTTTGGAGGAGGTTTAGGCTATACCTTTGTTCTGAGAAACTCAAACCAAGGGGGAAATCTTGAGGGATTAAGAGGTGCCTATCTAGGAATTGGGCTGGATGAGTTTGGAAATTTTAAAACGAAATTCCGTCAGGGAGACCGGACGAGAAATGGACTTTCTGACGCATCAATAGCCAATTGGCGGAGTAATGTAACTTTAAGAGGAAAACGTGGCAATCAATATCTTTCGTCTTCTGAGCCTGCAGGATACAATGGTTATCCGTTACTTTACAGTACAGCAACCAATGCAGCTCCCTCAAGCAGTAATCGCTCAGTATACCTGGATGTTCAAACAGGAAAGCATATTGCTACTCAAAATTCAAATTTTAAGCAATTCACTATAGAGAGTGGCGGAAATACAATTCCTCAAAATGACAGTGATGTTAGATACCGTAAAGCGTTTGTAACATTAGTTCCGAACCCTTCCGGCGGTTATAATGTAACTCTAGAAATACAACATGGAGATGTTAAGGAAAAAGTTATTGATAATTACTATTATCCCACTTCTTTAAAATATACAGAGAATGCAACACAAACCAGTCAGGTTAGAACTCTGGATACTTCTCCACCTGCAACTTTTAGAATTGGTTTTGCTGCATCAACAGGAGCTGCCAAAAATATACATCTATTAAAAAACTTAGGGGTTAGCAAGCCTTATGCTGCTGAAGTAACAGATGATTTATTTGCGGGATGTCCAAAGATAAAATCCATGCATGCTCCCCTACTCAATGATGTTGCCTATTCTTCCATCAATGGTCAAAACCCGCCAACACCATCTTATAACAACATTGATTTTAATTCATTCCGATTTTTAGATATCAATGGTGCTGTGATTCCCAATATAGTGGGTGGTGTGTATACCAATAATGAAGGTACGTGGACGTATTACCCATCGACAGGAAAAGTTTCTTTCAAGCCAGCTAATGGATTTACCGGAACGGCTAAAATAAGATATGATATCAAAGGAGGTGGCAGAAATGGGACCGAAAGTCCTTACAATAATGAAGATTACAGATCAATGCCGGCACTCATACAGGTTAATGTATCAAGCTCCAATAACTGCAGCAAGGCTTGTGTTATTTCTAACAAAAATGTAACTCAAAAAATAGATTATCCTCGTTAAGACAAACCGGTTAATACTAAAATATAATAACTAAATGTAATAAAACCAGCTTTTTAAAGGCTGGTTTTTGCATTAGCAATTATTATTAAAAATCAATGGATATTCTTTTTAATAAAATATTGAATCGCTTCTTCTATGGCATTATCAAGGGCTCTATACTGAATACCCAGTTTCTCTACTGACTTTTGATTGGAATAATAATTATAGATCTGAAGTGCTTTCATATTGGAAGTGCTGAGCCCTGTTTTTATTTTTAACAGCCTCATGCTATCTCCTATCAAACCAAGAAAACTCAAAACTTTATTAGGAATTGGGATCATCATTGGATTCTGTCCTGTAATTCTGCTTACTTTTTCGAAAAAATCTTGATAGCTTAGATTTTCACCGGCTAAAAGATATCTTTCACCATTCTTTCCTTTATTTATAGCGTCTACTACTCCATTGGCAACATCTTCTACATGAACAAAGTTTTTCCCTCCTTTCGGATAGAAAACCAAATTCTTTTTCCAGGCCCAGAAGATCAGTTTTCCGGAGCTTGGCTTCGTATCGTAAGCACCAATCATGAAAGTGGGGTTCAGAATAATCACATCAACGTTCTTACGATTTTGTAAAAGAAAATTTTCAGCTTCAAGTTTACTTTGGGCGTAAAAGGTTTTTGTAAAAGGATACTTTTGTTCTTTTTCTTCGTTTCCTAACTGCTTTTCATCTCCATAGCCTAATGTATTGGCAGAACTTATGAACAGAAATTTTCTTACTCTGCAGGCTTCTGCCTGAATCAATAAATTCGCTGTCATTTCATAATTTACTTTTCTGTAATCATCATAACTGAGCAAATTTTGTCGTGTTTCTGCAGCAATATGAATCACGCAATCCGTTTCCTTAAGAAATATGGAAAGATCGGATGAAAAGTCTGCTTCTACCAGCTTCAGATTCTCATTTTTCTCGCCCACATAGTTGCTTTTCTTGCGCACCAGAGCAATAACAGTATAACCATCTTTTAATAATTTAATTATAACATTGGTTCCCAGAAGTCCTGTAGCTCCGGTTACAAAAATGTTTTTCATGCTTCGATCTCTCTTTTTATGGCCTGGGTCATCAATGGAAGCTTGATCCATATCGGAACGAGCTTCATCACCAACCAGCTTATTGGATTCACCATAATTACGGAATCTTTTTTAAATAACTGCTGAATACAGCGGGAAGCTACTTTATCAGGATTTAAAAGTGTCATTTTCCCCCAGAAGCCTTGTTTTTCAATTCTTTTGCAGACATCGGCATTGGTTTTCATAGCTCCGGGATTTACAACGCTTACAAAGACATTGGTATCTTTTAATTCTTCATGCAATCCTCTTGAGAATGAATGGATAAAGGTTTTTGTTGCCGGATAAACTGTCTTAAAGCCTATAGGAGAAAAGGCAGCCATGCTGGAGACGTTTAAAATATAAGCCTTGGGCTGTCTTAAAAGATTAGGCAGAAGTTGATGAGTAATGAGTGAGGTTGCCGCTACATTGACCTGAAGAATTGTATTGATATAATCTGAGCTTGCTTCTGTAAACCTTTTAGTTCCGCCAAGTCCTGCATTATTAATCAAAATATGGATATTGAAAGACGAATTAAGCCATTCTGTAAGTTTCAACACATTTTGATTGATGGAGAGATCTACTTCGTAATAATGTGCCTTTATTTGATATTTTTCTTCAAGCTGTTTGGCAAGTTCTTTTAGGTTCTGGTTGGGCAGACTCACCAATACGACATTAATGTTTTTCATTGCCAGATTTTCAGCAAATGCTTTTCCTAAGCCTTGGCTTGCTCCTGTAACTACTGCGTACGATTCCTTGGTATCCATAAGATTAAATTTTACAGTACAAAGCTATCGCAGAAATACCCCTTTAATGTTCCGAATTATCTGAACGAACCTATTTCCCAATCAAAAGACAACAAATACACAATTAATTAAAAACCAATTACTTAAACACAAGTAAAAGTAAAACTTTATAAACTTGAACCTATTTTTTGAACTCAGAAGGAGTTTGGCCGGTCAATTTTTTAAAAGTTGTATTAAATGAAGTTTTGGAATTGAATCCTGATTCATAGGCAATCCCTAAAATTGATAATTTGCTATCAGCTTCCTTTAAAAGCTTTTTAGCATACTCTACTCTAAATTCATTAATGTACTGGAAAAAGTTTTTTCCAAATCCGGTATTAATTACATAGGATAAATGATGAGTGGAAACGGATAGCATTTCTGCCAATTTAATCAAATTCAGTTCACTGTCAAGATAAGGTTTTTGGGTGTTCATTATCCTTTCCAGCTGGGTTTTAATCTTTAATAATTCTTCATCAGAAATCAGTTTTCTTTTTAGATCTTCTGAATCTGAATCTTCATTAATGGAAATGAGTTCCTCCCGTTGTTTTTCTTCCAGGGGATAAATCTCTTTTTCTTTCAGGGAATAGTAACCGACACAGTAAATAACAAGTAAAAAAACGGTGTTGATAAAGAAGTTTAATGATTTGGGATCATAAAATAGATTATAAATTACATAGATAATATTCACAGCAAAAAGCACCAGAATAATATACTCCAGCCAATTCAGATCAATACCTTCTGTATTGGAAGAAAACTGTTGGATTTTTCGTTGATGTTTTCTGATGGTAATATAGGAAAGTCCTGTATAAAATAATGCCTGAACTAAAATAAGAATGACAGCCAAAGATTCAAACGGATTCTTGTAGCCAAGTCTTACTAATATTAGACAGGCTAAAAATGCTGCTGGCAGCAGTAGAAATTTAAAATCTGTTATTTTAAACCTAAAGGACGGGTTGGTATAGAATAATACACTTAGGTAGAAAAAGATAGGGGTAAGATATTGTATAGACCTTATCACAAAAAGGGAATGAAATTCAATAACTGAACCTGTAATAAGGAAAAGCACCTCGTCCATCCAAAATGTGGACCACAGGAAAAGAAAGAGCCCAAACCAAAAGTTAGCTTTTTTATTAACTTTTAAAGGGTTAGCCAGCTTTAATAAAGAAAGCAAAACCAATGAACCATAGATAAGTATCACGATGAAACTATTAAATTCTGATGTGTTCATTGGTTTTGATATTTTAATTAAAAATAGCTTTTATCCTATTCGCTTCCTTACAAAGATCTGATAGCCCAGATAAATTAATGGAAGTGACATTACGCCAAGGTAGAACAAATTGCTCATTGCCAGCTGCGGATGCATTACTATAGAGTAAACAAGTCCGAAAAAGGCACCTCCTAAGTGAGCTGCATGCCCAAGGTTATCCCATTGCTTTGGATTCAGCATCATGTACACGGAATATCCGAAATACAGCGTTCCAAACAGCCATCCCGGTAAAAAGTTGACACTAATCTCATTCGGAGCCATTGCTATGGAAGCAAAAATAATACCTGAAACGGCTCCTGATGCTCCGATTGCGGAATACCAAGGCTGCTTTTGATAAATCTGTAAGCTAAATAGATTACCCAAAATCATTGATCCGAAATAAACGATTAAAAATCCTATTTCTCCAAAAAAATGGATCACCACTCCCTGGAAAAAATAGAGGGAAAGCATATTGAAAAACAAATGCATAAAGTCTGCATGTAAAAATGCAGAGCTGATTAATCTTATATATTCTTTTTTGTGGGCAATTGCACCAACATTGAATTTATATTTTTCAAATAAACTGGTATTGTTGAATCCCATGTAACTAAAAATACATGTGATTGCAATGATAATCAAAACTACTATACTCATCTGGTATTTTTTATTTTATTCTCTTGAAAATACGAAAACTGCTTTTCAATATATTCTATTCGGTTTCGTTATCTCCACCCCCCTGAAACAAATCTCCGATGATCCCTCCATCTTCATCTATGTCACCTGTTGGTTCCGGATCTTCATATACTTCCGGCTCTTCCTCTACCGGTTCCGGAATGGTAATATTAATGGCCTTTACCTTGAATTTTGTAAACTGGTTTCCGATGGCCTTTATCCCTTTTACAGCAATAAATTCATCGATATTTATGGTTTCCGGATCACGTTCCTTGCCCTTATCTTTTGCAAAAATGATTTCTGCAGTGACGTCATTGGCAATAATCACATTTTCTATGAATGATTTTGGATGTTCAGAAGGCATAAAGGTTTGTAAGTTAACCGTATTTTCCAACAGGAATCTCTTGATAAAGTAAATATCCTTTTCCCCATCATAGTAAATACAAGTAATAGGCTGTGAAGGTCGCCATTTTTCAAGTACCAGATATTCATCATCAAAACGGTTCCCCAAATCGAATGAAACCAGCTTCACTTCTCCATTGGTATTAATCGTCAGAATCTTGTCATCTCCTTTAAAGCTTCCCAATAATGTTCCCCTTGCATCAGCATTCAGTCTTCTTACGGTATCATCAAACCAGATTCTTCTTGGAGCGAGTGTAGAAACCCCCTCTTCTTTCATATCTACTTTCTTTACAGCATATTTGGTCACCAGATTTCCTTTAGAGTCACGTCCTTTGATGGCTAGCTCAGAGAAATTGATCTCCATTTTATTCTTTCTGATTCTTGGATTTGGCTTTAAAAGTACAGTTACCGTTTCCGCTTCTCCATTAGGATTGGCTGAAAAATACAGTGTTTCTGAACCTTTTTTATCGGAAGCCAAAGGATAATCTGTATTTCTGGTAACTCCTGTTACAGAGAAACGCTTCATATAGAACGGACCTTCTCTTCCTTCACGGTAGATCATATTGTAAACCGTTCTCTTATCGTTTTTCTTCCAAATAGCAACGTGAAGAATATCTTTTCCAATGAATGTTTTAGCCTCCACTTTTACCACTTTCATGCTGCCATCTTTTCTGAAAGTAATAATATCATCAATATCCGAACAATCGAATAAATATTGATCTTTTTTCAATGAGGTTCCAATAAAGCCTTCTTCAAAGTTCGCATAGAACTTCTCATTGGCAACAGCAACCTTAGTAGCATCAATGGTATCAAAAATTCTAAGCTCGGTTTTTCTTTGCTTGTCTTTTCCGTATTTCTTCTGAATATTTAAATAATAGTCAATGGCATACGTGATCAGGTTTGCAAGGTGGTGTTTTACCTGCTCTATTTTGCCTTCAAGAGAAGCAATGTTTTCTTTAAATTTATCTAAATCGAATCTTGAAATTCTCTTGATTCTGATTTCTGTTAATCTTAGAATGTCCTCTTCTGTAACCGCTCTTAAAAGATGTCCGGTATGAGGCTTCAGTCCGGCATCAATTGTTTTCAAGACATCTTCCCAGGTTTTCACCTCTTCGATATCATGATAGACTCTGTTTTCTATAAAGATCCTTTCCAAGGATGAGAAATGCCAGCTTTCCTGAAGTTCGTGAAGTTCTATTTCAAGCTCTTTTTTCAGCAATGAAACCGTGTGATCGGTATTCATTCTCAGAATCTCGGAAACGTTCAGGAACATAGGTTTATCGCCTACAATTACACAAGCATTGGGAGAAATGGTTACCTGACAGTCGGTAAATGCATATAAAGCATCAATCGTCTTATCTGGAGAAACATCATTATGAATATGAACCAGTATTTCTACTTTATCAGAAGTATTATCCTCAATCTTTTTGATCTTGATCTTTCCTCTCTCATTGGCCTTTAAAATAGAATCAATAAGATCACTTGTCGTCTTGGAATAAGGAAGTTCTGAAATCACCAGCAAATGTTTGTCTGTCTGGGTAATTTTTGCTCTTGCTCTTACTTTTCCTCCTCTGTGACCGTCATTATACTCAGAAACATCAAGATATCCGGCTGTTAAAAAATCCGGATACAACTCAAATTTCTTTCCTTTTAAATAGGCTACAGATGCGTTGATCAGTTCATTGAAGTTGTGTGGAAGTATCTTGGTGGAAAGCCCTACCCCAATTCCTTCTACCCCTTGAGTAAGAAGCAATGGAAACTTAACCGGAAGATCAATGGGTTCATTATTTCTTCCGTCATAGGACTTCGTCCAATCGGTTGTTTTAGGATTGAATACTACTTCCAGAGCGAAAGGCGTCAATCTGGCCTCAATATATCTTGCTGCTGCTGCGGAATCTCCTGTATAGATATTCCCCCAGTTTCCCTGAGTGTCTATCAGTAGTTCTTTCTGACCGATCTGTACCATGGCATCTGTAATGGAGGCATCACCATGAGGGTGATACTTCATGGTATTTCCCACGATATTAGCTACCTTATTGTAACGGCCATCCTCCAGTTCCCGCATAGAGTGCATGATTCTTCGCTGTACAGGCTTCAACCCGTCATATACGGAAGGAATAGCCCTATCCAGAATTACATAGGAAGCATAATCCAGAAACCAATCCTTATAAAGACCGGAGACTTTCTTTAAGCTTTCACCCTCATGCGAATATTCTTCTGTCGTCATCTGTTATATTAATCTTTTTTCTCTTTATTAGCTTTCACTACTTTATTCAGAGAGAGTTTTAAATCGTTTACTTCTTTTCTGCTCAAGTAAGAAATATGGTACTTCAGGATAGTGGAACCATTATTTTTACTTGAAAGTGTAATGTATAATCTTTTGATAAAGAAAATACTGACTACATCATATTTTATCAGTTTATATTTTGGAAATTCATCATGAAGGGGTTGATTAAAAAAAGGAATGATATTTCTATTTTTAAAATTCAATGCTTCTCCATCACTGTCATATTCGAAGATTTGTCTTCCACTAAGATAAAAAACAATCAGCATCAATACAGGAATAATAATGAGTAAATAACTCTCATTTCCTAATGTATTAAATCGATATTTATTAGCCAGAAACCCAAGTATTCCAAAGACCATTATCATGAGTAGTAGAGTACTTAAAGAATTATAAACTGATATTTTATTACGGTTACTTAGTCTCATTTGATTCTTATGTTGTTGCCAGTCTATAAACTGTCTACGTCATTCAAAATTTGTTTTTTATCAATATCCGTATCATCTTCTACCACTAGATTTTCAAGGATAAAAGCCTGTCTGTCCGGGGTATTTTTCCCCATATAAAACTCCAATAGCTGTTCTATGGTCTGATCTTTTCCCACTACCACTGGTTCCAAACGGATATCTTTACCAATGAAGTGTTTAAATTCATCCGGCGAAATCTCCCCTAATCCCTTAAATCGAGTAATTTCAGGGTTTTTACCCAGATCATTCAGTGCTTTTACTCTTTCTGCTTCTGAATAGCAATACCTTGTTTCTTTTTTATTTCTAACCCTGAATAAAGGAGTCTGAAGAATATAAAGGTGATTATTTTTGATCAGGTCAGGGAAAAACTGAAGGAAGAATGTGATCATCAATAGACGAATGTGCATTCCATCCACATCGGCATCGGTTGCAATAATTACCTGATTATATCTAAGGTCCTCCAAGCTTTCCTCAATATTTAAAGCAGCCTGAAGAAGGTTAAATTCTTCATTTTCATATACCACTTTCTTGGTAAGGCCATAGCAATTCAGAGGCTTACCTTTTAATGAAAATACAGCCTGTGTTTCTACATCCCTGGACTTTGTGATAGATCCTGATGCAGAATCTCCCTCGGTAATAAAGATCTGTGTATCTCCTTTTCTTTCGGCTTTCTGATCGTTATAATGCTGTCTGCAGTCACGAAGTTTTTTATTGTGCAGAGATACTTTTTTGGCCCTTTCCCTTGCCAGTTTCTGGATTCCGGAAAGTTCTTTTCTTTCTCTTTCTGAGATTAATATTTTTCTTTGAATTCCTTCTGCAATTTCTGGATTCTTGTGCAGGAAGTTATCTAGCTTGCTTTTAAGAAAATCAATGATGAAAGTTCTTACGGTAGGTCCATTAGGTCCCATATCGTTAGATCCCAACTTTGTTTTAGTCTGAGATTCAAATACAGGTTCTTCAACATTAATAGAAATTGCTGCAATGATAGATTTTCTAATATCGGAAGCATCAAAGCTTTTATTAAAAAACTCACGGATTGTCTTCACATAGGCTTCACGGAAAGCATTAAGGTGTGTTCCACCCTGTGTTGTATTCTGTCCATTTACGAATGAGAAGTACGTTTCTGTCTGAGATTTGTCAGAATGGGTAATTGCAACCTCAATATCTTCATCTTTCAAATGAATAATCGGATAAAGGATATCGCTTTCTAATTCTTCTTCTAACAAGTCCTTAAGACCATTTTCAGAAAAATAAGTTTCTCCGTTGAAAAGAATTTTCAGTCCCGGATTCAGATAAGCATAGTTACGCAGCATTCTTTCGATATACTCTTTTCTATACTTGAAATGCAAAAATATTTCACTATCGGGAATGAATGAAATTTCAGTTCCATTTCTGTCAGAAGTTTCCTTTTCATCAAAGTCTTCCTGGATCATACCGCGTGAAAACTCTGCTGCTTTCATCTTTCCATCACGGAAAGAGCGTACCTTGAAATACTCTGAAAGAGCATTTACGGCCTTGGTACCCACCCCATTCAGTCCGACAGATTTCTTGAACGCCTTGCTGTCGTATTTACCTCCGGTATTCATCTTGGAAACAGCATCTACCATTTTCCCCAGCGGGATTCCACGACCGAAGTCACGAATGGTAACCTTGCCATCGTCCAGTTTTATTTCAATTCTTTTTCCAGATCTCATTCTGAACTCATCGATCGAGTTGTCCAGAATTTCTTTAAGTAAAATGTAAATACCATCATCCGCGGAGGAACCATCACCGAGCTTCCCGATGTACATGCCGGGACGCAGACGGATATGTTCCTGCCAATCGAGGGTTCTGATATTATCTTCGGAGTAGGTTGGATTTATTTCTTGTGACATATATGATTTCAGCAAACATACAAAAGTACGAAATTGTACAAAATTATCCGAATTTTAAAGTTCATTTTTTTATCAACATTCATCCCAAAATTAGTATTGATCTATCAAAAAAGTGGACTTAAATAAATTAAGAATGACGAGCAAGCGTTCCTACTCTGATTTATTTTATTTTACAGCTTGCAAAGAATCGTAAAGACAATAGAGAAATTTATCAAAAAACTACTTCCTACTTTCCAATTGACCTATCATATTCTTCAGCATGGCAGGCACAATGAGCTTATGAAAAGGACGAACAGGCAGAAAATATAACATTCCCAGCCAGTTATGATATTTTACAGTCGTGGAGATGGTAAGAAGATCCACATTTCTCTGGTCCTTATTTTTATCGAACAAAAGGGAAATCCTGAAATCCAGATGTTTATCATCTTCTCCCAAAATAATCTCGTTATTTGTTTTATTAAATATTTTAAAAAGCCCGATACGTTCACCTACCTCATAGGTAAAACTTTCAGAAACTTTCGCAGAGTCAGCTTCCATACCGGTTTTCAATCCGAACAATGAAACAACCTTGTTTCTGAATGCAAACATCTTCTTTCCCCATTTTGGTCCGCTTGTAAAGAAAGCTTTACCCACTTCAGCAATGTCAATGCTATGGCCTGTATCTTCTAATTCTCCCTCAAAGCTATCGATATAATCAAAGTTTCCTTTTCCTTTGGATAACACTGATTTTGCAGGAAGTTCAATCTTTTTAATATTCATGTTCATTGGGTTTTAATTTGGTTATTTGTCTAACAAATGTAGGGATCCCTGCAGGTAATAAAAAGTAAAAACCACGCTTTTCTAAACAATTGTTTAAAAATCATATTTTCTGGATAATGGCTATTGAAAACCTTTACTGATTTTACAGATCAGTAAGACTCCCATCTTTTACACCTGTTTTTTATATTTTAATCTTAAAATATTCAATCTTTTTCTCAAATCTAGCCTCAAGCTTTCTTAAATTCTCCAATAAATTCAAAAATGTTTTAAATATTTCATTAAATTCGGCTTCATAAAATCGTTTTTATGATACAACTTCCTTTGTCTAAACTTTCCAATGTAGGAACTACTATTTTCAGTCAAATGACACAGCTGGCCAATGAAAATGAAGCCATTAATCTATCGCAGGGCTTTCCCGATTTCATGCCGGATCCTGAACTCCTGAATTACGTAGACCATTTTATCAAGAAGGGCTTCAACCAGTACGCCCCGTTGGGAGGAATGATTGCTTTGAAGGAGGAAATTGCAAGAAAGATTGAAAACAGCCATCAAACAACCTATCATCCGGATTCGGAAATAACCATTACCGCAGGAGGAACCCAGGCTATTTTCACCGCCATTGCCGCCTTCATCAAGAAAGAGGATGAAGTGATTATCTTTGAACCGGCCTATGATTGCTATGAACCCACCGTTGAGCTTTTCGGAGGTATTGTCAAACGATTTGAAATGAAAGCTCCGGATTATCAAATTGACTGGACCGCAGTAAAAGGGTTGATTAGTGACAAAACTAAAATGATCATCCTCAATAATCCAAACAATCCATCTGGAAAAATATTAACGGAAAAAGACATCCAAGAGCTGATTCAACTGGTAAAGGGAACTTCCATTCTCATTTTAAGTGATGAAGTCTATGAGAATATTGTTTTTGACGGAAAGCAGCATTTAAGTATCTGTAAATATCCCGAACTTAGAGAAAGAAGTCTACTCGTTGCCTCATTTGGCAAGCTTTTCCATGTCACAGGCTGGAAAGTTGGCTATTGTGCTGCTCCAAAAGCATTAACAGATGAATTTCGAAAGGTACACCAGTTCAATGTTTTCTGTGTGAATACGCCTATTCAGCTTGCGCTAGCGGAATATATGAAGAATGACGAGCATTATACTTATCTTAATCAATTTTTCCAAGAGAAAAGAGATTTTCTAAGAAAAGGACTGAGCGGAACATCCTTTGAACTGCTGGATTGTGAGGGAACTTATTTTCAGGCGTTGAAATACAATAAAATTTCAGATAAAAGTGATTTTGATTTTGCTACTGAATTAACGATCAATCATAAAGTAGCCAGTGTTCCATTCTCTTCTTTTTACAAGAATAAACTTAATGAAAATGTGATCCGACTATGTTTTGCTAAAAAACAGGAAACTTTGGAAAGAGCTATTGAAAATCTATCAAGGATTTAATTAAAAAGATAAACAATAATCGGGTATTATATTTACATTTTATCTTTAATAAGTGATTTACTATTAAAACTTTTCATATATTCGTGACACTAACTTATTAAAAATCAGAATTATGAAAAACAAGATTTCATTAATAGGAAAAAAACTGAATACAAAAGAGTTAAAAACAATTGCCGGAGGAATGCTGAACTGCATGCCTGCCCAGGTAATCTGCCCGCCTCACCTTGAACCTTGTGAGTCTCATGTTGACGCCAACGGCTGTTCTATGATTTCTCCTCATTGCGGACAAAAAATATGCAGACCATAATCATATCCGATTAACTTATTTAAAACTAAAAACCATGAAAAATTTAAACAAAGGAAAAAAATTAACAAAGAGTGAACTGAAAATAATCAGCGGGGGTAATGGCAATGTAAGATGTACAACCTCTTCCGGATACTGTAAGTTTATAGGGCCGGGATGTAAGGAAGATAAATGTCAGCTACCGGAACCTTTGGAGCCTATCGATCCTGATGGTCCTGTTATTTTTCCTGATCCCGTAAGTTTATAATAGACTACAATAAAAAGAACCAACCTGATACGGTTGGTTCTTTTATTTTTTAGGAAAGATAAAATCCATCGCCAGAAAAACCCTATAAAAACATCCCTCCTGAAACTTCTATCCTTTGTCCGTTGATCCAGCCTGCATCTTCAGTACATAAAAATGCCACTACTCCACCAATATCATCAGGAAGACCTACTCTTCCCAAGGCTGTAGCATTGGCTACCACGGTATTGATATCCTTATTATCCCTTACTCTTCCACCTCCGAAGTCAGTTTCAATCGCTCCCGGTGCTACTACATTTGCTTTAATCTTTCTAGGGCCTAGTTCTTTAGCCATATATTTGGTCAGCATTTCTACCCCCGCTTTAATGGAACCGTAAACAGAAGATCCCGGAGTCGCAAACCTTGCCAGTCCTGAGGAAACATTAACGATTCCACCGCCATCATTAATGAAAGGCAATAATTTTTGTGTCAAAAAAAACACTCCTTTGAAGTGAATATCCACCATATCATCAAGCTGTTCCTCGGTAACTTCGGGAATGGGTGAATACAAAGCCGTGCCTGCATTATTGACCAGGTAATCAATATTGGAACTTCCTGTTGTCTCTTGCAAGTGATTCGTAACATTTTTTACAAAGACATTAAAACTTTTATGATCTTTTGTATCCAGTTGAAACGCAACAGCATTTCTCCCCATGCCTTTGATTTCGTTAACAACAGCTTTAGCTTCTTCTTCATTCCCTCTATAGGTAATGATGACGTCTAATCCTTTCTCGGCAATTTTAAGGGCAGAATTTTTACCTAATCCACGATTAGCTCCGGTTATCAATGCAATTTTTGTTCTTGTGTCCATTTTTATTTTGATTATTTTGATGATACAAAGTTGGTGTATTTTCTATAGGACTTGTTTGCTTGAATCAATCTGAAATTTGCAAGATTCAAATCATGAACGAAATTCTAACGGGCTATATGAGGTTTTTCTTTTAAAGAAGTTTGAAAAATGGGCAATTTCTTCAAAACCCAGCGCATAGGATATCTCAGAAACGTTCCATTGGGTTTGTTTTAAAAGTATTTTCGCCTCCTGAATGATACGATCTCCAATAAATTCCGTTGTGGTTTTTCCTGTACTTTCTTTTAATCTTTTATTTAAATAATTAACATGTACAGCCAGTCTTTCTGCGTAGTCCTTGGCAGTTTTCAACTGAAGTCTCTGCTCCAGAGATTCAATGGGAGATTGCCTCTCCAACAATTCAATAAATAAAGAAACCACTCTGAGGGAAGCATCATTTGAAGTAGAAATTTTTGTCGCCGGCTGCAATTTTTGTCCATAATGGATCAATTCCAATACATAGTTTCTGATCAGATCATACTTGAATACATAGTCTGAATCAATTTCCTTTTTTATTTTTTTAAACAGCAAACTTATTTCATCCGCCAGCTCATCATCAATTTCAAATACAGGAATACCTCCAGGCTGGAAGATAGGCAAGTTCTCCAAGCCATTGTAAGACCTGTCCTTAATGAGAAAATCCTCTGTAAACACACAGAAACTTCCGGACTGTTCATTATCTTCAGGTATCCAGTGGTAAGGAACCTTTGGCGTAGCAAATAATAAGGCGTTCTGCTTGATGGATATTACTTTATCTGCATATTCTGCCCGATTGTTCCCTCTGATCAGACCAATCTTATAATATTTTCTTCTGTTATAAGGCATTTCTGAGGTAGTTTTTACCCTTTCAATAGTTTGTGCAATATCAAATACATTGAAGTGTCCGATATCCTTATGAAGACCTTTAGGAAAGATATCTTCAAGATTCTTACCCAACTTGGCAGTCATCTCCCTATAAAAGTCTTCCAATGAAGAATGGGCAATTTTTTCCATGACAGATGATTTGTAAAATTCAAATATACAAAGTTGATCTTTAATGAATGAAAATAAAAACTTCTTGTATTTTTTTCTATAGTAAGTGATGTATTAAAATATTTTCCTACTTTAGTAACCGTTAACACATTAAAAACCAAACCAATGAGAATTCAAATTTCACAGATCGGCAAAAAGCTAAACAAAAAAGAACTGAAAACCATTACCGGTGGATTAACCAGATGTATTGATCTCACCACAGGCCGATGCAGAATGACAGGGAGTAGTTGTGCAGAGCGAGAATGCAGATACGTTCCGGAACTTCCCTTTCCATTTGATTAATAATATCACAAATAGCTTTCTAATATTAGGAAGCTATTATATTAATCATCAAAAAGCATCAACTTACATACCTGTTCACCTATCACTAAAAGGCAAAAAACGCTCCCAAATTCATGGAAGCGCTTTTTTATAAACTAACTTTAATATTTTTTCTTTTATACGTTGAATCTGAAGTGCATGATGTCACCATCCTGAACGATATATTCTTTACCTTCTACAGAAAGTTTTCCAGCTTCTTTGATCTTTACTTCAGAACCATACGTCATATAATCATCATATTTGATAACTTCTGCACGGATGAATCCTTTTTCAAAGTCTGTATGGATTACACCAGCCGCCTGAGGAGCTGTCCAACCTTGTCCGATAGTCCAAGCTCTTACTTCTTTAACACCTGCTGTAAAGTAAGTCTGAAGTTTTAATAAATCGTAAGCTTTTCTGATCAAACGGTTTACTCCAGGCTCTGTAAGACCTAGTTCTTCAAGGAAAATCTCTCTTTCTTCGAAAGTTTCAAGTTCATTGATATCAGCTTCAATCTGAGCCGCTAAAACGACAACTTCAGCGCCTTCATTTTTAGCCATTTCCTCAATTTTCCCAATCCAGTCATTTCCGTTTTTAATAGAGTTTTCATCTACATTACAAACGTAAAGCACTGGTTTATTAGTTAAAAGCTGAACTTCGCCAATGATTGACTTTGCAAAGTCATCTACTGCAAATTCTCTTGCATTCTTCCCGTCTTCAAGGAATTTTTGCAGATTTTGAAGCGTCTCGTAAGTTAAAAGATCTTCTTTCTTACCGGACTTGATGAATTTTTTAGCTTTTTCAACTGCTTTCCCTACTGTTTCAAGGTCTTTCAGTTGTAATTCGATATCAATAATTTCTTTATCTCTTAGTGGATCTACTGAACCTTCAACGTGAATGATATTTCCGTTATCAAAACATCTTAAAACATGGATGATCGCTTCACACTCACGGATATTAGCTAAGAACTGGTTCCCCAATCCTTCTCCTTTGCTGGCTCCTTTTACAAGTCCTGCAATATCAACGATTTCAACTACAGCCGGTAAAACTCTTTCCGGTTTTACTATTTTTTCCAATTCAAATAATCTCTGATCTGGTACGGAAACCGTTCCAAGATTAGGTTCAATAGTACAGAAAGGATAGTTTGCTGATTGAGCTTTTGCGTTACTCAAACAGTTAAAAAGTGTTGATTTACCTACATTCGGCAGGCCTACGATTCCACATTTCATATTGTAAAATTCAAAGTTTAAGGTTTAGGGGCTAAAGTTCAATATTTAGAGTCTAAGGATATTGTTCCTTTTACTTAAAATTATTGAGCCTTTAACTTTCAGCGTGCAAAGATAGTGAAATTAAAGGGAGTTTCATAATAAAAAAATCTGCCCGTATTCTGACAGATTTTCAAATGGTTTTGGTTCTATGTATAAATTTTATGGACGATCTCCTGTAGCTTCCTGAGCCAGAGGAACGTCATTGGGTGCTTCCTGTAAAGTTTTATCCAGCGTAAATAAAGATTCGTCCGTTGCACGATCTCCACCTGCAATTTTTAATTTATCAATTAAGTTATGCGCAAGGGTTTCTTCTTCAATCTGTTCCTGAACGAACCATTGCATAAAATTCCATGTTGCCCAGTCTTTTTCCGCCATGGAAAGGTCTACTATTTTGTAGATTGCTGTTGTATTGTCTACTTCATGTTTAAAAACCCCATCAAAACAAGCGGTAAGTGATTCCGGATCAGCTGGAGGTGCAGGAATGGCATTAACTTTAGGCTTTCCACCTCTATTTAAAACATACTCCATAAACTTGATTGAATGATTTCTTTCTTCCTGAGCGTGTCTGTAAAGAAAATTGGCAATTCCCTGATAGCCTTTATCGTCAGCCCAAATTCCATAAGATAAAAAAACGTGGGATGCATGAATCTCCTTGTTCATTTGATCGCTAAGTGCTTTTTCCATTTTTGCGGAAAGTCTGTTAGTATTCATAATGTTATATTTTGGTGATTATGAGACTATTCATACAAAAATGGTTCCGCTAAGATTTCTGATTTACACAAAATGAAACGAGAATTAAATTTAATTTACTGATTTTAAGAAACTTAATGTAATAATTTATAGTTATTCTAAAATATTACACTTCTATATATTATTCTTTTTTGAGCAATAATAAAATACTATAAATAAATAATTTATATTTTTCAGCCATAAAAAAGGTTCAGCTTTATGCTAAACCTTTTTATTTATTTTAAAACTTTGATGGTGTCCAATTTTAAAACATCATCGCTATTTTAGTTTGATTCTATCTGATCTTTTTTGCCGTGTAATCACTTTCATTTCCTAATCTGTCAATAGCTTTAATGGCTACTCCATTTAATTTTTTACCATCTTTAGATTTGGGAACTTCTTTTGAAAGAGTATCCAGCGTTAAAATCTCTGTCTGCCATACTCCGTTATATTGGGTAAAAAGTACCCATTGGAAAACATCAGCTGCATTTTTTGTACTCCAACTTACCTGGGCAGAGCTTCCATTGTCTGTAATGAACAATGTTGGCGTTTGCAGAGGTACAGCCTTAATCCATGGGGATTTTGGAACTAATGCCTTTTCATTATACGGACCATTTTTCAAAGCAGGAAGCATACCTGGATTTTTTGTAAGCCCAGCAATACTCCAGTGAATTTCCCCGGCATCATTTTTTAGAATTTTTCTGGAAATTTCAATTTGGTTCTTAATTTCTGTAGGACGGTCAGATACTTTAATCTCAACTGTATTTAAGCCTGGCCATAGGTGTCTCTTCATTGTGTTTTCAGACTGCCACCAGCTTAATAATGACTCAAATGCCTGCCCTTTTGAATCAATAGGCCAGTACAATTGTGGAGAGAAATAATCTACCCATCCTTTGTTTAGCCATAATTTGGCATCTGCATATAGCTCATCATACTGTGAAGATCCTACAACCCCTGCAGGATAACCCGGCTTCCAGATTCCAAACGGACTAATTCCGAATCTTACATTATTTTTCTCCGCATGAATCTCTTTATAAATACGTTCTACAAATTTATTAACATTGTCTCTTCTCCAGTCTGCTCTTGATAAGCTCCCGCCATTGCTCACATACGTATTCCAACTTGCATGGTCAGGAAAATCGGCACCTCTGTTATAGGTTGCATATGGATAGAAATAATCATCAAAATGAATAGCGTCAATGTCATATCTTTTTACAATATCCTTTACAACATTGGAAACATGTCCTTGTGTTCTTGGATTTGCCGGATCAAACCAATACATTCCATTCTTTAATCTTACTACAATATCAGAAAGCGTATTGGCCATTGACAGTTTCGTCACTGAGCCTCCGTTGGTATGGTGAGCACGATAAGGGTTTAACCAAACATGCAGCTCCAAGCCTCTTTTATGTGCTTCTTCAATCCAAAACTGAAGTGGATCATAATTGGGGTAAGGTGGTTTTCCTGTTTCTCCTGTTAAAAAGTACGACCAAGGTTCAATATTACTTGTATATAAAGCATCTGCTGAGGGTCTGATCTGAAAGATAGCTGCATTGAAGTTATTGTTCTTCAACATATCCAGCATATTGATGGCTTCTGTTTTCTGCTGCTCTACGGTAAGATCATTTCTTGAAGGCCAATTAATATTGGCTACACTGGCAATCCATGCTCCACGGAATTCTCTTTTAATTTCCGGAAGATTGGTTCTAAAGTTTTCATCAGTGGGAGACACTGCAGTTACAGGTCTGTTCGGAGTAACCGGCTCTTTAGTTTTGGGTATATTGCTGTTTGGCTTTGCCGTATTTTTTGCCGGTATTGTTTTTACGGTATTGCTCTGTACGGAGCAACTGGTATATGATGCAAAAACTCCGGCCAAAACAGTAAGCTTAATAATATTCATTCTCATCGTGTACAAACTACTTTTAATTTATTTTTTTGGAGATTAAAATGCAAAACTAATGATATAAAGATAATTTATCCGAATTTGAAAAGTTATTTTTTTACTAAAAAAACAGTACAAATAAAAATATCTGTACTGTTAAAGACAGCTCTGTATTTTTTAAACCGTATCTGAATCTATCGTACGATGATGGGGATCATCTCCATTATCCTTATGATCATCTGTAAGATCCGTCTGGTAGGTTTCAGGAATAAACAGAATATTGACAATAAGTGCCAAACCTACAAGAAATATCGGATAAACCAACCCGATAAAAGGAGCCAGTACAGCACTTACTATGAAAGAGGTCTTAATAAATTCTGTTATGAATGTTGTGGCACCACCTATGAAACCATTTCCCATATTTTGAGCAAAGCCCATACTTGTGTATCTTATTTTTGTTGGAAAAATTTCAAGCATAAATGCTCCCAGCGGGCCATACGTAGCAGCGCCTGCTAACGAAAGCAGAAAACTTACCCCCATCATCTGTAAAACCGCAATATTACTTATCTTGTGTACTGTTGTAAGTCTATCCGGATTTCCTATTTCCATAAAAAGATAGAAAGAAAGTGGAATTAAGATGAGACTTGAAATTAGCCCGCCAATCAAAACTTTTTTCCGCCCAATTCTATCACTTAACGCCCCAAAATACTGATAAAAATAGGCACTAAAAAGAGTTACTACTCCCGTAATCATCAAAACAGTAGTTTCTTCCAACTTTACTGCACGCTGCATAAAAAACAACGTCACAAAAAGACTGGTCTGCATTACTGAACTTTGTGCAGCATTACCTCCAAAAATAGCTTTTAGCATTGTTTTCACATTCCCTTTTGTAGTAAAAGCCTCTTTTACAGGCGATTTGCTGGTTTTTCCAGCTTTTTTCAATTCTTCAAACACCGGACTTTCGTGAAGCTTTTTCCGTATGATATAACTTAAGATCACCAAAACAGAACTTAACAGGAATGGTATTCTCCAGCCATAGCGGGTAAAATCTTCTTCACTCATACTATTTCTTGTAAGGAAAATAACACTTAGGCAAATTAAAAGACCCATTGGAACAGTAGCCTGAATAAATCCTGTATAAAATCCCCTTTTATTTGTTGGCGCATGTTCAGCTACATAGATGACGGCCCCAGCATATTCACCACTGATTGCCAGCCCCTGCATCAACCTGCAAATCAACAAAAGAATTGGAGCAGCCCAACCAATACTTGAAAAGCCAGGAATACACCCAATCAAAAATGTGGAAGCTCCCATTAAAATTAATGAAATAAGAAAAGAATACTTCCTTCCTATTCTATCTCCAATATTCCCGAATATAAGGGAACCAATGGGTCTGAACATAAAAGATGATGCGACCACTGCAAGGGTTTCTAAAAAGTGTGATCCCTCTGTAGGAAATAAATTTACAGCGAGAGAGCTGGCAAGAATTATCGCAAGAAACATATCATACCATTCAATCAGAGTTCCAGCAGATGAAGCAATAATTACAGTCAGGATATTATTTTTTTGTTTTGCCTGTTTTGTATCCATATTATTTTTTACTTAAGTTTTTTTATTTATTTTAATTTCTAGAACATAAAAAAAGTCGCCAGATGAAATCGGTTATTTTTTGCAGTAAACTCGTTTCCGATTCCTCTACCGGTATTCTGTGCATCGCCCCAAACCGCCACAGTATTTTCCACTTCAAATCTTAACTTGATGGTATTACTGAGAGACCAATCTACACGTGGAACTATACGCCAGAGGTGATCTACACTTCTTCCGCCCTGAGTTGCAGAAACAGCTCCCCAGGATGAAGTTACTCCGTAGCTAGTGGCGGTTCTTCCCTCTATAGGATCATTTGTCCCTTGATTTTTCACTATTCCTGCAAAAAATCCAAATGTAATTTTCTTATCTGTTAGCTGTTGAAAATCAATCCATGCGCTTTGGGTATTCATTGTACGAAAAAGGTCTGCCTCGCCAGGTGTAGAATATCCAACAAAACCACCGAGCATAACAAATGAAGCTGCATTCTGAGCCATCATTGCAGAAGCACTAATCATTAAAGGTTTAGTAATTATTCTGGCATAGACTGATGTAGTGAAGCTCTTTAACCTATTGTTATTTACTAAAGGTGGTGTTCCTGAGGATAATTGAGGTCGAAGAACTTCATATTGTCCAGCGATACCTGCAACAAATTTTGGTGATTTATACTGAAACTGAAGATGAGAGGATGGTATACCGCTGTCTCTGTAAGGGGACGTGTTGGGTGTAAAATCCCTTTGTGAATTAATGGCAGCAATTACTTTAAAGCGATCAGTGATTTTTTGAGTGAGCCTTATCTGAGGATTTCTGTTCAGTGCAAATATAGGTGACCCCGTACTGTAGTTGACTACGTTGGGTAAGCAGTCTAAAATCACCAGTGGATGCCAGTACTGCCCTATTCCCAACTGTGTTTTTTCCCAATCAAGGGTTACATAGGCGTGTCGGAGCCGAAGTTCATTGATCCCGGCTTCGGTAGAGCCAAAGAACTCGGCTTCTAATATTCCTGCCGTTTTTGCATGAAGTATATCAGGTCCTTTTACATTGATTCCCGCCCTTGAAACAACTGAAAGCATGTGAAATTTTGAAGCCTTATTGATATCATTTCCATTGACATCAGAGAGCCGGTCTCTGGGATATAAAGGAACTATATTTTCTCCAGCACCTATATTTTGTCGGGTGTCATAAAATATATCATTTCTTATAAATCCATAAAAGTTCACTTTTACCCTGTCTTCTTTTAATTCTTTTGGGAAAGCGGATGGCTTTACAAATGACATTGTATCGGATTTTACCCTGACATCAGCTTGAGCTGCTATCTGAGCTGGGGAAAATATTCCCAAAAGGGAAAATAGAAATAAAAATTTTCGCATTGTATGTTTATTTAAGTTCGTATCACTTTGTAAACAAACATACAATTAATCTTCACACTAACAAACGTTAGTTAGTGCATTTTAATGAAATAAATAAATTATCCTAATTAAAACATACGAAACAAAGTAGATTATTTAAAAAAATAGCCAAAAACAACGAAATAACGTAAACAACAAATCTTATCATCAGAGAAAACAACTTTTGATATAACAAAAAATCCCCGAAAAAATTCGGGGATTTAATTTATATTGAAAAATTGGATTAAGCTTTAGCTGATCTTTCAACTCTTTTTCTTTCTTCTTCAGAAAGGATTTTCTTTCTCATTCTGATGAAGTTTGGAGTTACCTCAATGGCTTCATCACCTTGGATATATTCCATACACTCTTCAAGAGAGAATAAGATTTTCGGAGCAACACCAGTATCTTTATCTTTTCCAGAAGCTCTCATGTTGTTCAACTGTTTTGCTTCTACGATGTTTACGACCAAGTCTCCTGGTTTGTTTTGCTCACCAATGATCATTCCTGCATAGATTTCCTCACCCGGATCAACGAAGAACTTCCCTCTGTCCTGTAGTTTAGCGATAGAATATTCTGTAGCTGGGCCTTGAGTCTTGCTGATTAATACTCCATTATTTCTTCCAGGAATAGCCCCTTTGAAAGGCTTATATTCTGTGAAACGGTGTGCCATAATAGCTTCACCTGCAGTAGCTGTCAACATTTGAGAACGTAATCCGATCAAACCTCTTGAAGGAATTTCGAATTCCATGTGCTGCATTTCACCTTTAGTTTCCATAATGTGAAGATCACCTTTTCTTTGAGTAGCTAAATCGATAACTCTTGAAGCATATTCTTCAGGAACATCTACTACTAAAGATTCATAAGGCTCACATTTTTCACCATCAATTTCTCTTAGGATAACCTGTGGCTGACCAATTGTCATCTCATACCCTTCTCTTCTCATTGTTTCAATCAAAACAGATAAGTGAAGAATACCTCTACCGAAAACTAAGAAAGTATTTGCATCATCAGTTTGTTGAACTCTTAATGCTAAGTTTTTCTCTAATTCTTTTGTTAATCTTTCTTTCAGGTGATTAGATGTTACATATTTACCATCTTTACCAAAGAAAGGTGAATTGTTGATAGAGAACGTCATGTTCAATGTAGGCTCATCAATTGCAGTTCTTTCCAATGGTTCAGGGTTTTCAAGATCTACGAATGAATCTCCGATCTGGAAAGCATCAAAACCTACTACAGCACAGATATCTCCAGCTTGTACTTCAGTTACTTTTTTCTTTCCTAATCCTTCGAAAACGTAAAGTTCTTTTACTTTTCCTTTTACAACTTTACCATCTGCCTGAGCTAAACCAATCCACTGAGATTCTTTAAGCTCTCCTCTTGTTACTTTTCCAATTGCAATTCTGCCTAAGAAAGAAGAGAAATCTAAAGAAGTAATCTGCATCTGAAGGTTTCCTTCAGTTACCTTTGGTTCAGGAACATATTGTAAAATCCCATCTAATAATGGTAAAATATCTTCAGTTTGTTCTAATGAAGTGTTGAACCAACCTTGCTTAGAAGAACCATAGAAAGTTGGGAAATCCAACTGCTCTTCAGTCGCTTCAAGGTTGAAGAATAAATCAAATACCTGATCGTGAACTTCGTCCGGACGACAGTTTGGTTTATCTACTTTATTGATAACAACTAGAGGTCTTAGACCTAATTCCAAAGCTTTCTGAAGTACGAATCTTGTTTGTGGCATTGGTCCTTCGAACGCATCCACCAACAAGATAACTCCGTCAGCCATTTTTAATACTCTTTCTACTTCCCCACCGAAATCCGCGTGACCAGGAGTATCAATTACGTTAATTTTTGTGTCTTTATAAGTAACAGAAATATTCTTGGATAAGATGGTGATCCCTCTTTCTCTTTCAAGATCATTGTTATCCATAATTAATTCTCCACTCTCCTGATTTTCTCTGAAAATATTGGTAGCGTGAATGATTTTGTCAACCAAAGTCGTCTTCCCGTGGTCAACGTGTGCGATAATCGCAATATTTCTAATGTTTTGCATATAGGATTTTTACGGGTGCAAAAATAGTGATTTAAAATGAATTAATTAAAATGTTTATGCAATATTTAACAATTTCATAATGAGAAATTTAGATATTTCCCTCTTAAAATACCAAAAAAAATATGATACGTGAAGTTCTACTACTGGTTTATTTTAACTTTATTTCAATAAAATTTTTCGCAAAAATAAATTGTGTTAATTAACACTCTCAAAAAGCAACAAATAACCTCATTAAGCATTTCCTTATCAATGTCTTATCAACCGATACAATAAAACAAGATCTATTAAAACCACCAAAATAAATTTTACCAGAAATGATTTTTTAGAAACCTTATGATTAAAGATCATCATTCCGAAAGCAGCACCTACAGCTCCAATTAATGAAAGCGCTAAAAGAGCGTTCTCAGAAATCCTCCATTGATGTCTTTTGGCCTGTAGTTTATCAAATCCAAAAACTCCGAATGTAATAAGGTTAGCGATCAGCAGAAAAGGAATCATTTTACATTTAATTTGCTGCAAAAGTAAAGTTTAATTTGATGATAGAAAAAGTTTAGAATTTAAAGTATTGTTCGTTACAAATAATTTGTGATATTTATCAAAATAAGATTTTTTAAATTTGCCTCCCATAAAAACGAATCAATGACAGTATATGATTTGGCAGGAACTTATTCTATCAAAGGAAGCAATCAGGAAGAATCTGATCAGGTATCTTATCAAGGTACATTAGTTTTATCAGTTGATGAAAATGCTCGTATTATTGCTCTATGGAGGATTGGGGATCATATTCAGAACGGAACAGGATTTTATAAAGACCGCATCTTAGTGCTTAATTTTAATTATAAAGATGATGACCATAAAATCTATAAAGGTGTTGCGGTATACCGTTGTCTAAGCGAAAATATATTGGACGGATTCTGGTCTGAAAAACATGGTAATCCTTTATATCTGGGAAGTGAATATTGTGTGCGTATTCAGAATTCATGGGAGCTGAATTGATTGCTTTTGTAGAATTTTAAAATAAATAATCTAAACAAATACACAACAAAAACACCCTAAACTCACTTTAGTTAGTATATTGTTTCATTTGTGAATGGTAAGATTTTCAAATAAAAAAGAGCTGCCTTATTCAGACAGCTCCATAATTATAATATATCCGGCTAATTATTTTTTAGCTTTTACATCGATTGCGATCTCAATATCTTTGCTGATCATCCATTCTGCAGGATCTGCTTCAGAAGTACCAAACTTAATTCCCCAATCTGTTCTGTTTACAGTAAATTTAGCCTGAACAGCAGCCGTGTTATCTACTACGTCTACTTTAGCAGGGAAAGTAACATTCATTGTTTTTCCCATTAATGTAAGGTTTCCGCTTACTGTTTTGTTAGCACCTGCAACAGCATCCTTTGGAGCCTCCTTAAGATCTGCTACACTTGTGATTTTAAAGTCTGCAGCAGGGTTTTTCGCTACATCAAAGAAATCAGGATTTTTAAGGTGAGCTTCAAGATCTGCCGGTTTTTTATCTTTTTCAGTTACTGAAGCCGGGTCAACTTTAATGGAAGTCATATCAATATTGAAGTTCCCAGCTACAACCTGTCCGCCTTCAATGCTTAGATCTCCTGACTTTACGTTAAGAGTTCCCCAACGAGGCGCAAAACCTCCTTTATGGAAAGCTTTCCAGTTAACGATAGAAGTTGCTGCATCTACAGCCAACACTTCTCCTTTGCTTTCTGCAACGGCTTGCTCAGTAGCTACAGCTGTATCTGTTTTTTCTTTATTATTACAAGATGCTGCTAGCAATCCTACTCCTACTAATGCAATTACACTAAGTTTTTTCATATTATTGAATTGTTTAAAAAAGTTTAATCGAAATTTTTCTTGTTGTTTTTCGGTTACAAAAATAGAAAAACCATATTTCTATCATCTTAACATATATCAAGAAATGGCTTTTTTTAGATTTTATTATTCATTTGAGAAAAATAAACAGCAAAATAGTGAATTTATAGCTTATTACAATGATAATAGAAAATTTTGAATAAAGAAAGATTTGTGAAAACATTTCCTAAATTATTATCTTCGTGATTAGTCACAGCGAGGGGCTTACGTATCTTATTGAACACTATGTTGTGAATTGCTTTCAAAAATTATTATCTTCGTGATTAGTCACAACACTCCAGCCCTCGCGAATCCGGGAGTAAAAGTTGTGAATTGCTTTCAAAAATTATTATCTTCGTGATTAGTCACAACTGGTTGCAATTATCTACTATTGGGACGAATGTTGTGAATTGCTTTCAAAAATTATTATCTTCGTGATTAGTCACAACAATCTAAAATTTTTAGAGGTGGAGAGGAGAGTTGTGAATTGCTTTCAAAAATTATTATCTTCGTGATTAGTCACAACCTCATTTGATTCATGGGTCTGTAAAGACATGTTGTGAATTGCTTTCAAAAATTATTATCTTCGTGATTAGTCACAACTAGGGTTATGAAAGAACTATATCCTTTAGCGTTGTGAATTGCTTTCAAAAATTATTATCTTCGTGATTAGTCACAACAGAATCATCCATAACACTTTCACCACCAATGTTGTGAATTGCTTTCAAAAATTATTATCTTCGTGATTAGTCACAACTAAAGAATCAAATTATCAACCACTTCCGGAGTTGTGAATTGCTTTCAAAAATTATTATCTTCGTGATTAGTCACAACTCGAAATTAAATGTCAAACACGGCACAACAGTTGTGAATTGCTTTCAAAAATTATTATCTTCGTGATTAGTCACAACAAAAGAGGTTTTAACAAACGAGGTTAAAGAGTTGTGAATTGCTTTCAAAAATTATTATCTTCGTGATTAGTCACAACCATTATCATCAATTCCCCATGTAAGGAATAGTTGTGAATTGCTTTCAAAAATTATTATCTTCGTGATTAGTCACAACCTTGATTTAGTTTAAAAGTAAAGTTATTAGGTTGTGAATTGCTTTCAAAAATTATTATCTTCGTGATTAGTCACAACAAGGATGGATTTGAACCACCGCCCTTTCCCGTTGTGAATTGCTTTCAAAAATTATTATCTTCGTGATTAGTCACAACAGGGGTTTATGAATGTTGATACAGGAAAAGGTTGTGAATTGCTTTCAAAAATTATTATCTTCGTGATTAGTCACAACTAACGACTTTGATGGCAAAGAAGTACACATGTTGTGAATTGCTTTCAAAAATTATTATCTTCGTGATTAGTCACAACCTCAAAAAACAATCTACTGAAAATCAGTAGATTGTTTTTGTTTTTAGGATTCAAAATTTAGAATAATTCAAGCTGTTGAAAGGTTGGAGGTGGCTCTTCTTTATTTCTGGCAAAGAATATTTCAATATCTCCGAACTGCTTGTCAGTGATGCACATAATAGCAACCTTACCTGCTTTTGGAAGCATCAACTTCACTCTTTTAATATGAACTTCAGCATTTTCACGACTTGGACAGTGCCTCACATACATTGAAAACTGAAATAAGGTAAAGCCATCATCAAGCAAGGATTTACGAAAGCGGTTGGCGTCTTTCATATTGGCTTTAGTTTCTGTCGGTAAATCATATAATACTAAAACCCACATAATTCGGTATGCATTAAACCTTTCGGCATTCATATCAGTTCAGGATAAGAGATCAGGCGTTTTTCCCCCGTATAACATTTATACAGTGATGTAACAGTTGTTTTTACCGCAACCAATAAGGGTCTGGTTTTATCATCTATTTTTACATCTTTGGTTGCAATCTGTAAAATGAAAGCTTTAAATTCTTTAGTTAATTCTTCAGTTTCAGGATTGATGGTCAGCCATTGCATGACTAATAAATCAACAAAAGGACGATAAGGCTCCATCAGGTCATCGGCCAGACAGTAAGGATTATATTTATTTTTATGGAAAATTCCGAGAACGGGAAGCAATCCAGTCTCTACAATTGATCTTCCAACAATGCTTCTTAGAACTGAATATCCGAAATTAAAAAACTGATTGGGTGAATCTCCAAAACGTTGTCTCAAAAAATCCAGACTAATGAGGTACTTCCAGTAATGTTGTGCAGCAATACCTCCCATATTGGTAATATCACCGCTTTTCACATTATTCTGGTAATCAATCATCGGTTCATAATAATTACCTAACCGTTTTAAAACTTCTTTTTGGTTTTCAATTTTACATTCGACAGTTTGTTTCCAAAGTTGCTTTTTGAGGGGTTCACTGGCTTCTAACTGATCTTTGATCCGGTCAGAATGTTCAGTGTGGCCATACAACGGAAGCATAATTCCGTGCGGCAAATGATGCCCATCGCAACTGACCACTACCACATTGTTTCCCATCATTTTCTGAATTAACTGATGAGAAATAATAATCTGGAAATGATCCAACATCAGCAATCCCAAATCTTCCACCGGAACTTTACCCTTCATTTCTTTAGTGGAGGGTTCTAAAATATACATTTGCTCATCTTTGAGTTTAAGATAAGCGGGGTTGCCAATATAGATAGAGCGGGTAATCATTTTTATACTAATTTATTATTCTCCAATTTTTACAATGTCTCCAAGATGATTAACTCTGATTTTTATTAATCTTTCTAAATAAGAATTTGATTGAATATTAATCCAAGTCATCTCTTTAATATTTCTATTAATGGATGTTTCTAAATGATGTCTAAAATGAATATCAAAAGTTCCATTACTTTTTTTACTCATTTTCTGAACTCTAAACAATTTATTAGAAATCAACTTTTTGTTTTTCACATCAAAAAAGTCGATTTCATTTTCTTCCTGAGGATTATCAGAATGTTTCAAATCAAATACAAATAAATCATTGATTTGTATAGAAAATTGAAAAATCCCAAGTTCATAATTATCATTTCTATAGATAATCGGATAAGGATTATTGTGTTCCGCAATGTTTAACAATCCAATTTCTACTGCTTCCCAAAAAGAAACTACTCTATCATTGTATTTCCCGTTTTCATCTTTATATATTAAAGCATGATGATTTCCGCCTGTTTTTGCATAACCATTTCTTACCCTCTCGACCTTGCTTTCATCATAAATTGTTACATTTTTAACAGTCATCCCATTTTTGGTAATGATAGGATTTTCAAATAAATTTTTGAATGCTTCCTTATAATCTCCGTTAAATTCTTTTAATCGTTTTTCTAATAAAATTCCTATTCCCCTATCTGATTTTAAAACATTTTCTATAAACTTATCTTTAGCAGATTTTGTTTTTTGATTATCTGTTAAAAAACTTTCAATATCTACTCTTTTCGTATTTGCCCATTCATAGACATCAACTTCTTTTACTTCATTGCCTTTGTAAGAAATCGGTTCGCTTTTCAGAGTTTTTACCGCAAAAGCAATTTTCAGATGATTATCAAATTTAGCAATATGCTGATAAAGCGTTTCTTTGATTTTAGGATTTACAATCATTTCGATTTCTTCCATTGAAACCTTATCACTGAGTTTCATTTTCTTTTCGGAAATACGCTTTACGCGTCCCATTACAGTATCTTCGTGCAATCTTGCACGAGGAACCCAGGTTATTTTCGGTTCTACATTTTTAGGTGCATTGATATTTTTTGAAAGAACCTTGCTATTCTCTTTTTTAAAAGAAATAAAAATCTCTTCAAGATGCTTTTTGGCTTCTTTGCGAATGTTTTCTATAGAGCATTCTATCACATTTCCTCTCTGTGCCGAAAATTCTTTCAGAGAAAACTTTCCCTCCAAAAATTCTTCAATCTCCTCTATTTCTTTTTGGCTCAATGCATTTCTTTCATATTGATAAATTTTGTTGAGATTATTGAGTTTGAAAATTATTTTTTGATCGGTTAAAGCACAAATCAAAGCATCAACAGCGTGATGTCTATGGTCATCTCTTTTGCTCCAATCCGTAATGGTTTCAAACGTTTTTGTTTGCCCGTTATTTGTCTTGATTGTTTTTTTCTCAACCTGACCAATTGCCTTATATTTATCAAAAGTTAATTCTTCCAACAGATTTTTCAACTCCCATTCTTCACGTAAAAAATCAGTTACTTGCCCTGTTGTAGTATAAACATTCGGACAAACAGTTTTCAACATTTTTACCGCTTCTTTGGCTATGTATTGGGAATCCTTTTTCATTCTTTCCACAAAATCTGAAGGAATATCTTCTCCTTTACAGAGTAAATTATCAAATTTAGATTTTGAAATACTTCCTTTTCCGTCATTATACAAAGCATTTACTTTTTCTACATATTGGCTTAATGCTTCTTCTCCTATAGATTCCATAAAATCATAAGCCGTTTTCTGCCCTTTATTGGAATTACATTTTCTGTGAGCAATAATATAATTATTCATCGCATTACTGAACGAACGGGATTTTGGTAAAATATGCTCTAGGTCAGCATTCCCTGTGAGCATATCTGTCCCATTAATAGGATTATTACAGTACAAACATTCGTGAATAGTTTCTTCCCAAAGGATATAGCGCTTTACATCTCGTCCATTCACTAACTTGAATTCATACTCTTCTATGAGCTTTTTCCTTATAGCATCGTTATTTTTCTTATTTTTTGAATTTGCTTGGAAAATATTTTTTCGGGTTTTTGCACTATTTCTTAATTCTCTTGCTAACTCAACTCTTATTTCATCAATTTTACCATATTTCTCAATCACAAGATTTACGATATTTACAACCTGATTTAAAATCTGTTCCACAACAGGGTTTCTCAGTTCATTCTTTTTGAGTTGCTTTAAGTTTGGTTTAAGTTCTATTTTTGTTTTATATCCACTGTGGTCATAACCAACCTCATCGCAAGCCTCACTATAACCTAATCCTTTTTCTAAATGTGGAAGTAATTTTCGAATAGCACGAGTTGAAAGACTTCCATAATCAGAAGGATACCCAACTTTTTTAGCGATAATTTCCGATTGGTTTTCAGAAAATTCAAAACGACTTTTTAACGCATTTACAACTTCTTTTTCTGTTGATAATGAATAAGTAATATGCCACAGTTCAAACAAACCGCCTTTTTCATCGTTAACATCCAAATTAAAGAATAAGTATTGTTTAGTATTTTCTATTCCTGCTTCTTCCAAGGCTTTTTTTAATATCACATAAGTTCTGCTTCCATCTAATTCAGTAAAATTCAGATATATTTTTTCATTTCTTCCGTAACCTAAAAGTTTTTTGATTTCAGTTATTGACAATTTATATTTTGCATTCAGATTTTCCCCATTCCACAAAGCATCTTTCAACTTTTGTTTTTGCTCCGGCGTGGGTTTAAAAGTTTCTCCACTTGGAGTTTTCCACGACAAATCATTTACTTTTGACCAAATCCTAAATAATTCAAAATAAGGAGAACTTTTTACTGTTGCTTTATGATATTTTTCAAAAGAACATTCTGAAATTAAATTTTTCTGACTTTTTAAAGGGCGCTGATAGTAAATAATTCTGTTGTGGATTATATCATACAACATTCCTTTATTATCATCTTCATTTATACCTCCTGTTAAGACAGAATAATACTTTTTTTGCTCATCCCAAATTCTGTTAAACTCTTCTATATATGAACTCCTTTGGTAAGTACGTTCTCGCAACAACACTTCAAAAGTATTCTTGTTGTACTGCAATTCTGAATATAACTTTTGCCCAATAGTTCTACCCGCTAATTTTTTTTCAAGTGTAGCAATCCGTTCTTTATATTCGGTTGAATTCTCTTCTTCTGAAATAGATTTTCGATTACTTAAAAAACCTCTCCGTTGATTTAGTAATATAAAAACTCTACCTAATTCTTCCAAAGAAATCTGTTCCGAAACAGCCTTTGCTCTCAATCCATAAAGTTCATTTGCAGAAATATTGAATAAATTATCTGTTGGAAACATATTATTTTCTCTCAAAGTCTGATAAAGCTTATCTCGTCTTGCTTTAAATCTTTGATTATCTCTTCTGATTCCTCTTTTAATAGTTCTATCAAAGTTTTTGCTCGCTGTATTTCCGGAATAGAATTTACCATGAAAATCAGGATCTTCAGGAACAATTCTTACAGATAATTTTTCGACTGATAATGTCCCGTTTTCTTCTTTTATAACAGCAGCACCAACAGATGAAATCCCTACATCTAGTCCAAGTATATTTTTAATCATCATTCTAATTTTTGATACTACATAAAAATAGAAATAAAAAAAATATTTAAAATGAGGATTCCCGTAATTATAGTAAAGATTTTTTCTTCTATATTTGCCTTAATAATTTTGAAAGCAATTCACAATAAGGATTATTCCGTTGTGAAAACATTTAAGTCCCCTCGTCTTCAAATACGGGGGATTTTTATTTTTATCCATACAGCTTCAGTTGTCACAGCCCTCAAAATTCACTATCTTAGTAAACAGTTACAACACAGATTATTTTTAACAGTTCAGGATTTAGATCTTAAGAACACTCCTGTTTTTCGCGCCAAATTGAGACTTTAAAATCTATACCTTTTGTGCTCAAACAAAATAGTAGTAAAGCCTCCTCTGTTACAATAATCAATCACTAGAATTCAATTATTAATTTAAGAAAAATGAATCAGCAATTATTCGAAAAAGTAGATCAGTACATCAGCAATCTGATAGCCCCTGAAGATACCGTTCTTCAGAAAACGATTCAATCATTGGATGAGGCTTCAATGCCACAAATCAGTGTAACTCCAACTCAGGGTAAGTTCCTCCAGGTGATGCTTCTTACCTGTAAAGCTAAACGTGTATTAGAATTGGGAACTTTGGGAGCTTACAGTACTATCTGGATGACCAGAGCACTTCCTGCAGACGGTAAAGTGATTACCGTAGAATTTGATCCTCATCATGCTAATATTGCCAGTCAGAATATTGAAAAAGCAGGACTTTCCGATCAAATTGATTTACGAATCGGTAAAGCAATGGATGTCTTAAAAGAACTCATTGCTCAGCGTGAAGAAGCTTTCGATTTTATTTTTATCGATGCTGACAAGCCTCCCTATACGGAATATTTTGAATTGGCATTACAGCTTTCACATCCGGGAACGGTCATTATTTGTGACAATGTCATTCGCGAGGGCAAAGTTTTGGATGAGAATACTCATGATGAAAAAGTGAAAGGTGTACAGCGTTTTAATAAAATGCTGGCTAATAATCCAAAAGTTACAGCTACTATTATGCAAACGGTAGGCGCAAAAGAATATGATGGAATGGCAATAGCAATTGTCAACTAAAATAGAAAGTAACCTACTATTTCTCATCCCAAAACCCTATTTTAGCCATCCGAAAACAGAACAATGACGACCGTAGAATTCATACAGAAACAGCTCAATATTTCAGAAAAGAGCATTAACAATACCTTACAATTATTAGCAGAAGACTGTACCATTCCTTTTATTTCCCGTTACCGAAAAGATAAGACAGGAAATCTGGATGAAATACAGATCGAACAGATTTCAAAGATCAGTAAGCAGTTTGAAGAGATTGTTAAAAGAAAAGAATCTATTTTAAAATCTATAGAGGAGCAGGATGCATTAGCTCCTGAACTTAAACAGAGAATTGAAGAAAGCTTTGATATACAGGAATTGGAAGACTTATATCTTCCTTTTAAAAAGCGTAGGAAAACCAAAGCTGACACTGCCAAGGAAAAAGGGCTGGAACCTTTAGCCAAGATCATTATGAGCCAGAAGAACGATGATATTCAGTTTTTGGCTTCAAAGTATTTAAATAATGATGTTCCGTCTGAAGAAGAAGCTCTTCAGGGCGCCAGGGATATTATGGCAGAGTGGATCAACGAAAATATGTATGTTCGTAAGAATCTTCGTCGGTTATTTCAACGTAAGGCTATTATTACTTCAAAAGTTGTGAAAGCAAAAAAAGAGGAAGAAGACGCCCAAAAGTTCTCCCAATATTTTGAATGGGGGGAAAGCCTTTCCAGAACTCCATCTCATAGGCTTTTGGCCATGCTAAGAGCTGAAACGGAAGGTTATGTAAAAGTAAATATCGGTATTGATAAGGAAGAAGCCATTGACTTTATCGAAAAGGCCATTATCAAATCTAATAACGAGAGCTCGGAACAGATTGCTTTGGCAATCAAAGACAGCTACAAAAGACTTCTTGAACCTGCTATTTCCAATGAAACATTACAGGAAGCTAAAGAAAAGGCTGATAAAAAAGCCATTGAAATCTTTTCTGAAAACCTAGGTCAGTTACTTTTGGCTCCACCATTGGGAGAAAAAAGGATTCTGGCTATAGATCCGGGATACAGAAGCGGCTGCAAAGTGGTTTGCCTTGATGAAAAAGGAGATCTTCTTCATAATGAAACCCTCTACCCTCACGCTCCACAGAATGAAACAGGAATGGCCATGAAAAAAATCCGCTCCATGGTAAATGCCTATAATATTGAAGCCATCTCCATTGGAAACGGAACCGCCAGCCGCGAAACAGAATTTTTCATAAAAAAGATTGCCTTCGATAAACCATTACAGGTTTTTGTGGTTTCTGAAGCGGGTGCATCCGTTTATTCGGCAAGTAAAATTGCAAGGGATGAGTTCCCAACTTATGACGTTACTGTGCGTGGCGCAGTGTCTATCGGAAGAAGACTTTCTGATCCATTGGCAGAGCTGGTAAAAATTGATCCAAAATCTATTGGTGTTGGGCAGTATCAGCATGATGTAGATCAAACTCAATTGAAGAATGAATTGGATTCTACTGTGATGAAATGTGTAAACTCGGTGGGAATTAACATCAATACGGCCAGTAAATCTTTATTAAGCTATGTTTCAGGGATTGGAGAAAAAATGGCAGAAAACATCGTTAATTATAGAGCTGAAAACGGGGCCTTTGAAGATAGAAAGCAGCTTAAAAAAGTTCCAAGACTGGGAGAAAAAGCATTCCAGCAGGCAGCTGCTTTTGTAAGAATCTCCAATTCTAAAAATCCTTTGGATAATTCTGCCGTACATCCTGAAGCGTATGGAATCGTTGAAAAAATAGCCAAAGATTTAGGAATTAAAACCGATGAGCTCATTGCCAATAAAGAAAAAATAGCCTTGGTAAAACCTGAAAGCTATGTTACAGAAGAAATTGGAATTCTGGGAATTAAGGATATTTTAAAAGAGCTTGAAAAGCCAGGATTAGATCCAAGAAAGGCAGCCAAGGTATTTGAATTTGATCCTCATGTAAAAAGCATTAAAGATTTAAAGGCAGGGATGATTTTACCAGGAATCGTTAACAATATTACCGCTTTTGGATGCTTTGTAGATCTTGGAATTAAGGAAAGTGGACTCGTTCACATTTCACAATTGAAAGAAGGTTTTGTATCTGATGTTAACGAAGTGGTAAAACTACATCAACATGTCCGTGTAAAGGTAACGGAAGTGGATGAGGCAAGAAAAAGGGTTCAGCTGAGCATGATTTTGTAACTTCTTAATTTGAAAACTAACCCCGTTAAACATAAAATAGCAGTATACTTTGAATACAAAAAATTTAATCTTCGATCTGGATGGTACATTGTGGGACCCTAGAGCTACCATTATTGGGATATGGAATGAGGTCTTAGGAAAACATCAGTTGATAAAGCCAGAGCTGAAACCTGAAGACATGGATCAGTACATGGGCCTATTGGCCAAAGATATTGTGAAAGATATTGTTCCCAGAATTTCAGATGAAAGAGCTAAGGAGATTCTTTCCGAGATTGTGGCTCAGGAAAACAAGGTGCTTCGTGTGCAGGGTGGAATCCTTTATAATGATGTGGAAGCTACTTTAAAAAGCCTAGCCAATACACACAACCTATTTATCGTCAGCAACTGTCAGGATGGTTATATTGAATCTTTTTTAGAATATTATCAATTCAATGATCTCTTTGTAGATTTTGAGTCTCACGGACGAACGCAAAGGCCAAAATCCGAAAATATTCAACTCGTGATGGGACGAAATCATTTATCTATTGAAGATTCTGTATACATTGGTGATACACAGACGGATTATGACTCCGCAAAAGCCAATGGATTGCCTTTTATCTTCTGTGAATATGGCTTTGGTAAACTAGACGCGCCACATTCGTCCTCCATTTCAAAATTCTCAGACCTGGAACTTTATGTTTAATTACAATCGAAAGGTTTCTTTAATAAAAAAAACAAGGCTGCCTCCATGGAGACAGCCTTTTGTATTTGTAAGTTTTTATCGTTTTTTTATTTATAATCCTTAGAACTTCTTTTTGGTTCTCTTGCTTCCGGCCATTGTACCGTACCGCCTTTTTCATCCTTAGGCATTACTCTTTTTTCTCTGTTGGTAAATTCCGGATCCTCAGAAGCCATATACGCTAATGCAGCCGTTAGGATAACATTGTTTTTCACCTCATCGAAGACAATTTTGTCATAGGTATCTTTTGTGGTGTGCCAGGTATATCCAAAATATCCCCAGTTCAAAGAACTTAGAGAAAAACCAGGTACACCCGCTGCTACAAATGAAGCATGGTCTGAACCTCCACCTCCAGGCATTCCCGGGAAATCAGTTTTTATATGGCTTCTCACCGCCTTTGGAACTCCGTCAAGCCATTTCCCGATGTAGTCATATGCTTTCACAAATCCCTGACCACTGATATTGATCACACGTCCCGTTCCATTATCCTGATTAAAAGCTGCCTGCACTCCTTTTATAATCTGTGGATTATCTGCGACAAAACCTCTGGATCCGTTTAACCCTTGTTCTTCGCTTCCCCAAAGCCCTATAACGATTGTTCTTTTATTATTTGGATAATATTTTTTCAGAATTCTCATGGTTTCAAGCATGGTAAGCGTTCCTGTTCCGTTGTCTGTAGCTCCTTGAGCACCATCCCAAGAATCAAGGTGAGCAGAAAGGATTACATATTCCTCAGGTTTTTCCTTACCCTTAATCATTCCAATCGTATTGAAATTTTTGGCATCAGGAAGAACTTTGGATTGTGCATCAATCTTAATTTTAGGCTGAGCTCCTTTTTCGGCCATTCTATAAAGCATTCCATAGTCTTCCACGTCAATATCAACCATTGGAATTTTAGAGGTCTTCGCTCCAAAAATTCTGTTAGCACCCATAATTCCTGTCCAGTTTGAAATAGCAATCCCTGCTGCTCCTGCCTTTTCTAAAGCTTCGGGAAGGGTATTGTTATCATAGCCGATATTTTTTACATATGCTGTAAAATCCTTGGTAGCCTGATCTTTTTCTGCTTTAAGTTTTTCATACAGCTCCGGGGTTGCAAATTCCTTGATCTGTTCATCAGAACGTCCTATCTTCTGATACTGAGCCATCAGTACTATTTTTCCCTTTACAGACGGAAGCCATTTATCAAATTCAGCCTTGGAAGACACCTTTGGAAGAACAACCACCTCCGCCTCTACAGCCTTCTTAGTTGCAGGACTCCATGCCAATTGCGTTGCTGACAATGACTTTACACGTGGAAATACCATATCAACATGGGTAGTTCCTCTTTGCCATCCTTTCCATGTTCCAAACTGCTGAAGATTAGCATCAATTCCCCATGAACGAAGCTTTTCTGCACTCCATTCGTTGGCAGCAAGCATTTCCGGAGTTCCTACAAGACGCGGTCCTATACCATCCAGAAGCTCGTAAGCCATACCCTCTAGCTGAGAATTATTATTTACTTCATCTACAAAACTTTTTACGATAGGGTTAAGGTTTTCTTTTGGATCCACCTTTACCTGAGCCCATGAAAATTGGACAGCCAACACTACAGCTGGTACTGCAAAAAATCTATTTATCCTCATAATATTTATTGATTGGTTTAAAGATAAAAGAAATTGTGGAGATGGTAAAGGAATAGGGTTAAAATTTGCTTTATCTGCAAGAGTTTTCGCCTTTAATGTGAAAGTGCAAGAACATAAATATAAATATCTCCTGAAAATTTACAGATGAGAAGATATAATTTATTTTAAAAGGAAACTCAAGGAAAAATCATTTTATCTGAGATAGTTCCATACTGTTCGTTCACAAATTCCTGTTCTTGTTCGGAAAGCAAAATGGTATTATTTTTATCTTCCTTTACCTGAACATTATCCCAAATATTTTTACTAAAATCTACTTTGGGATTAAGCCCATCCGCATCAGATTTTTTAAAGGTATTATAAATGAGCTCTCTGCTTATTCTCTTCTCATGTTTTATCCCCTTGTAGTAAGCGATATACTTATTTCCTTCAAGTCGGGTTAATGCAGGTACATACACACCTCCATTTTTATAGAAATCAAAAATAAGCACTGCATTTCCAAGCTGATAATCATATTCTTCACCGGTTGCCGTTTTTCTCTTAACCATCGGGAAGTTTTCCTGTAAATAGTGTATTTCAAAATAGGTAATTACCTTATCTGCTTTATTAAACTTAAATTCTCCTTTCACATCAATCCCCTCTGATGATTTAATTTTAAAAGTAATTAACTGCTCGTCACCCTCTTCAAAGATCATCCATCCAGAATATTTTGTTTTTTTATTCTTTAGATGAAATAGGACGCGGTTCAGTTCAAAATTGAAAAAATAATTCCCCATGTATTCATGTGAAAATTCATTGGTACCGGGGATAAAAATCTTGTCTGACTTTATGTTTTTCAAATATTTTACATTGTTCAGCTGCATTTGTAGAATTCTGTCATAATCCTTTTGAAATCCATCCTTATAATTGTAATAATTACTTTTACTCCATAGCTTAGCCTCTGCAATAGTCAGAAAATAAAGTTTATTATTATCACTTTTTTTCTCTTTGTATACCACATCATAAACAGATGGTTCTCTATAATATCTTTTCTTATAGTTTTTATTTACCTCCTCAAAGATTTCCCTGATGTCTACACTTGCCATTTTTACTTCATCAATATTTTTATAGGCTCTTTTCAGCTTTATTGAGGAATTAAATTCAGGGAATTTAGCATTTTGAAAGCCTGAAGCTGAAACGTTAAAATTGACAGCGCTCTGAGATACAGGAGCATAGCCGTCTTCGTTGGTATAAACAATTTGATCTTGTGAAATAATTCTTGCATTGGGAATCGGACTGCCTGTTTCCGAATCTACTACCCTAATTTTTTGAGCAGAAATAAGTCCAAAATACAGGACCAAAAAGAAGAAATAATGTTTCATAATAACCTATACCATTGATGTTTCTAAAATACAAATTATCTACAACGTTCTCACTATACGGTGTAAAAATTAATATACAACAAATTAAAGGGTGAATAATGAAAGCTAAAGATAAGTCGGCTGGAATAGAAAAGTGAAAATCACCTTATGTACAATATCTGTCTGAGGTAACATCAAGGCATAAAAAAACCGGCTACAAAAGCCGGCTAAAGGAGAATTACTTCTTAGCTTCTTCTACAGAAACTTTTCTGAAATCCTTGAACAATTTGCTTAGTTCTAAAGCTGATTTACGAGCTCTTGTTCCAGCTGCCTTGTTTCCTTTTTCCGCTTGTTGGTTTGCCTCAGTTGTAAACGCTTCAAATTCCGCGTTGATTTTTTCAATTAGTTCTTTCATTTATTTAAAAATTTAGGCTGCAAATATAGGTTTTATGGTGATTCGAGCCTAACTACAGTGAAAAAAATTTGAGGTAAAAAGCTATTTTTTCAACATATTTCTATGTAAGAGTCGATTTTTCTCTAGTTAACACCCTCAGAATCTTTTAAAAAGCACGTTTTATCACCTGAGAGCAGGTTCTCAAGAGATTTGGAATGTTTCAAAAAGAACTTCTTTTTACTCATCAAGACAACATAAAAAGCATTAAACAAGTCAGATCAACTTTTTCTCATGACCCTTAAAGAAGAAAATCTTGTGCTTTTTCACCCATTTTCCTCAATAAAATAATTCTTTCAGAAGTAATTCTTTCTGCAAAAACAATCCGAAAATGATGACTATATTGACCTGTACGTGAGAATGTACCTCCGGGTGTAAATAGAACCTTATGATCTTCACAGTACTGATAGAATTTCTGCATATCCATATTTTCCGGCATTTGCCCCCAAATGCTGTATCCTCCTTTTGGTTGCTGAAAGTATGAATCTTGAGGAAAGTATCGCCTTAAAACCTCCAAGAGCAGAACTGCCTGCTGATGTAATTTTTTCCTGAATGAGCGCAAGTGTCTTTCATACCTGTTTTCCTGCAAAAGCTTAAGAACAAGCTCCTGATAAATCGGGGAAACTGTTCTTCCTAAGGCAAACTTTGTTCTCTCTGCTTTCGAATAATAATTGCCTGCATAAAGCCACCCCAAACGAATACCGGGTGCCAGTGTCTTTGAAAATGAGGAATAGATCATTACCAATCCTTTATGATCAAAGCTTTTAATACTGGATGGCCTTTCCTCTTCAAAATAAAGATCAGAATAAATATCATTCTCAATAATGCATAGCTTATGAACTTCTGCAATTGTTAGTATTTTCTTTTTGGCCTCGTCACTCATCATGATACCTGTAGGATTATGAAAATTAGGAGTAACAACCAGAGCACGCACATCATTTTCAACACAAGCCTTTTGAAAATACTCTACATCAAAACCATTGCAATTATTCATTGGAACTTCAATCACCTTAAGCCCCAGATTCGTGATCACCTCCAATACGGAAAACACACAAGGGCTATCTACCGCAACAATATCTCCGGCCTTTGTTACAGAGCTTAATGCAATTGTTAAGGCTTGTAAGGCTCCGTCAGTAATAATCAATTCTTCAGGATTTAATGTACAGCCATATATTCCCATCCGTTGGGCAATCTGTTTCCTCAATGACTCAAGTCCGCTGGAGGGATAATACCTGAGTAATGATGCTCCTTTTTCACGAATTACCTGCTGCATTGTCCTGAGGATCAATTTTTGTGGAATCAGGAGGTCTCCAGGCACTGTATTATTAAAGGAAGCCGCCTCGGAATTTGGTTTGGAGGTCAGCATCATATTCTTCATAAACACCTTATCCCTTACTACCGGCGAAAGTGTTGTCTTTATCTCCGGAATACGCCTTTCTTTCATCTCAGTAACAAAATATCCTGAACGCGAACGACTCTCAATTAATCCCTTAATCATCAGAGATTCAAAACCACTTTGTATGGAACTTGTACTTAGATTATACCTTTCCTTTATCTCGCGGACAGAAGGCAAACGATCTTTAGCCTGCAAAATTCCTTTGCGGATTTGCTCCTCAATCCCCTTTGTAAAAACTTCATATTTATAAGACTTCACCATGCTATCTGAATCTGTACTGAACAAATTTACAAAATACCCATCTGTATCGGTTATATTTTAACAAACTGTACCTATTATGAATAGATTAATCTTATAATTTTGATAAAAAAAGAATGGAAGTCATTTCAAAATTTACCATAGGTTCAGACCAGGGAGTTGATGATCTTTTTACAGTCATTACATCTTCGATTAGCAATACTTACAAAAACCTTATTTCAGAGGAAAATCTCAAAAAATACATTGAGAACTGGGATCCGAGAAAAATGATTAATGAACTGAATAATCTATCTAATCAGCTTATCATTACCTACGCAGATCAGAAGCCGGTGGGATATGGCATTTTGAAAAGTGGTTCCGCTTATCCTGGCTTTTCAGAAGACAAAAGAATTACAGAACTTAATTTTGTTATTCTTCAGGAATATAATTTATCTGAAATTAGGGAATCTCTTTGGAAAAAAAGCAAATCTGCAACAGCATTTACAGATATATTATGGACTAATATCTTTACAGAAGATCCTTTATTGGAATTTTTCAAAGAGTCTGGTTTTGTTATTAAGGAAAACTCGCAAACAAATCCATTTCTCCTGCCGTCTTATATTATGGAATTACAAATCACTAAAAATTAGAAAAAACCTTAAAAGAATTCGGATCATATACAACTTATTCAAAGGCAAATCTAAAGACAAAAGATTTGCCTATCTTTGATTTTCATAATTTAAAAGTAATGAGTGATCAACTGGAAACCATAGAAGATTATTACAAACGCACCCGTAAGGATCTGTTGGAAATGTCATATTCAGATCTTGAAGAAGGAAAGTCTCATTTCAATATATTTCCCCGGAAATACTGTGGCTTTAAAAGTCCTTACAACCGACGTGATTATTATAAAATCTGTTTTATGATAGGAAAAGGAACGGTTCATTATGGCTCACACAAACTCTATATTGACCGTCCGGTTCTTTTTTTTCCATCACCCAATATTCCTTATTCGTGGGAATGTGGGGATACTATTCAGGAAGGATATTTCTGTTTGTTCAATCAGGAGTTTTTTAATGGAAATTCGGAGTTTAATTTATTTAAAAAGACTTCGTTGTTTAAGGAATGGAGCAAGCCTTTTATTTTTCTGAATGAGGAGCAGACACAGTTGGCCAATATGTATTTTGAGCAGATGCACAAGTTGAACCATTCTGCTTATCCGTTTCGATGCAGCGGCATTAAAAGTAACCTTGCCTCTGTGTTACATCTTGCTTTAGAAAGCCGTGTGGAGGATATAAGTCTTAATGAACTTCCAGCTAACGTCCGACTGTACAGATTATTTGATGAGCTGCTTAATAAACAATTTCCTCTGGATTCACCTGCGTATCCATTAGCCCTAAAAACGGCTTCTGACTTTGCAGACCATTTGAATGTACACGTCAATCACTTGAACTCCTCAGTAAAATCAGTAACCCATCTCACTACAACACAAATCATTAAGGACAAAATGTTTGAAGAATCTAAAAACCTCCTCAAATATACTAACTGGGACATTGCTCAAATTGGCTACACTCTTGGTTTTGAGCAACCCTCCCATTTTAATAACTTCTTTAAAAAACATGCTCAGGTTTCACCATTAAAATTTAAGAACGCTATTTAAATATTTGAATTTTGTAATTTTTACTTTGTCTTTTAAAATTGGTTTTTCTATTTCTTGAACTATTTTTGCATTGTAAAAAAGAATGAATATGTTGAGAGAAGCATCTGAACAACGCATCAGATTAATAACCATTGTGGCCTTTGTGTCTATTCCACTTTCGGGATTTGTCACTGATATTTACTTACCCTCTTTTCCCTCCATGGCCAAGGAGATGATGGTTTCGGAAAAAGATATCCAGATTACGTTAACGTCTTATCTGCTGAGCTATGGGATTTCCCAATTGTTTGTAGGTGGAATTCTGGACAGCATTGGACGTTATCGCCCTAAGCTGATTGCTTTATTTATTTTGATACTGAGTAGTATTTTAATCACCACAACCAACAGTATTTTTTTAATATGCCTGCTCCGTATTCTTCAGGGGGCTGCTGTTTCTGTTCTTGTAGTAGCTACCCGTGCTATTTTTGTAGACCTTTATGACTCAGAAAAAGTAAAGCATTACCTGAGCTACTTTACCATTGTATGGTCCTGCGGTCCTATTCTGGCTCCTTTTCTAGGAGGTTATCTTGAAAAACTTTTCAACTGGCATGCTAACTTTTATTTCCTTGCTTTTTATGCAGGATTTTTATTCCTGTTTGAGTGGTTCTTCAGTGGAGAAAGTCTTCCACAGAAAAAGAAACTGGATCTTTCGGAAAATATCACCCTATACAAGATGATGCTTAAAAACAGAATCTTTATGCTGGGAATTTTTATTTTAGGACTAAGTTATTCCATTGTGATGCTGTTCAATATTACAGGACCGTTTATTATTGAAAACACCTTTAATTTCACCCCTGTAGTGATAGGATATTGTACCTTAATTCTGGGATTCTCATGGATGATTGGTGGTTTTATTGGAAAGCGCAGGCTGACATTGGATTTTAAACCCAGAATCCTACAGCCAATTTTGCTTCAATTGATCCTGATTGCAAGTTTAATTATCACCAGTTATTTTGCAGAAAGTCTTTTCATTATGATTCCTTTTGCCTTTTTTATTCATATCTGCTCCGGAATTTTATTTACCTCATTTTTTACAACAAGTATGTTATACTTCCCTAAAAATGCAGGAACAGCAGGTGGTTTAATGGGCGGTTTGGTTTATGTAATTACTTCAATAACCAGTTTTATTATTTCCATAAGCGGAACTGTTACAGAACAAAAAGATCTTTCCTGGCGTTACCTCATCATTGCATGTCTACTCCTCGGAATTATTCTTGTTATGCATCGAGCTGTAAAAAAAGAAAAAGCAGAGAATTAATCTCTGCTTTTTTATTCCTTATCGCTTATTTTTGAATTAATTAAGCATTAATACGTCCCAATTTGTACGGATGACACTCCTTTCATTTTCACTTTTCTTCCCACTCTTTTCAGCAATCCGGTCTCAAGATTCCGTTTAAATACAGTTGCTGTTCCACTTACTGAGTTTGTTGTTATTAAAAAATTTCCAGTGCTGTCAATAGCAAATACCCTTGGATGTTTTCCTCCGGTCGGTTGGTATCCTACATTTTTCAGAGTTCCGTCATTTTGAATTGAAAAGATGGCTATATTGTTCTCCTGACCTCTATTTGAAGCGTATAAATAACAGCCATCGGGAGAGATATGAACATCTGAGCTTTCAAAACTATTCTTAATTTTATCTGAATGAGTATTTATTCTCTGAATACTTTCTAATTTTCCACTTTCATACTTAAATACACTCACCGCTCCCGCCATTTCCTCAATACAATAGGCATAGTTACCATTGGGATGAAATGTAAAATGCCTTGGTCCACTTCCTAAAACAGCTTGTGTAAAAGGTTTTTCAGTCTCTATCAATGGTTCCCTCTGATCATTGTTAAAGCTATAACTTCTTATTTTATCTGCTCCCAGATCGGGTAAAAACACATAATCAAAATTAGGCGAAAACACAGTTGAGTGAATATGGGAACGCTCCTGTCTGTTCGGATCAATACTTCCCTCTGAAAATTGGAGATTCTGAACGTACGGTTGTATAAATCCATTCTCTGAAACCAGATAGACTGAAGTACTTCCCTCGGTATAATTCCCATTTATCAGCCATTTACCATTTTTGTGAGCAGCCAGATACACAGGATTTTCGCCTCCACTTTTTTGGCTATTGATAAAAGTCAGTGTCTTTTTCCGGGGATTAAACTCGAAACTGCTTATGCTTCCTGCACCTTTAGTTTTACTTTCAGTACAGGCAAAAAGATATTTTTTGTTGGGGGACAAAGTCAGAAATGATGGATTTAAAATTCCCTTAACAGATGTTACTTTTGATAGTTTACCTTTAATGGTATCCAGTTGATAGACATAAATTCCCTCGATTTCTTTATCACGGTTAAATGAGCCAAAAAATACATATGTATCCTGTGCATATAGGTTGATAGCTGATAGGATAACAACAAGCATACTACTTATCCTTTTTTTCAATTTTATTAGTTTTTGGAAATGTTTTGAAAAATACTGCGAACGAGCTGCAAATGTATGTATTAGTTACTATTCAAAATACTGAATCGTTATGGTTTTTTGAGAAAAAATCAATAAGCTTTATTAAATAAAGATAGACTTTAATCTAACCTTATTACTAAGAGAAAACAAGGATATTATAGATCCTCTATTAGAAAGGTTTTTCCTAAGATTATTTTTAAAATAAGAATACTGAATGATATGCAATTATCATAAAGATTTAAAATCATCATCAATAATATAAAATCAAGAGGCATTCATTTACCTCTTTTTTGATTTTTCATAACTATCAACTTCTAGTGTAGATATAATTTTATCTACAATTAATACTGACCACCTTTATTTTAAGATTTTTAAAGTATTATTTTCTCTGAAAAAGCCAACTACCACTCTCTTTATCACCCTGATTAACTGTTCAATGATAAAAGGGTATAAAATTTTTCACAATTTTTAGACACTTATTAGTGTCTTATTTTATATATTTGCACAAACTAACAACCATTCTATATATTTTAACACTACGTTGAGAAAAAAAAAATTTCGAATACTAAGGTAAAAGCACTAAATGTAACAGCATCATTAGAGTTCTAATGATGCTGTTTTTTATTTCTTTATAAAAGGATCCATTCTGATCGTTGGCACAAGCAGAGGCGTTTACTAACTATTGAGATTATTAGTATGATAAATTATCATAGGCTTGCCCTATTAAAAAAGACACCGCTCTTTTGATGTTATCACGTCCATCAGTAGAAGTAACATCTACTCCACAAAAAATATTGCTATTCACAGAAGACCTCAAATTCAAATAATAAAGACCCGAAACTATGATTGCCATTGTAGCACGAAGATCTTTCGAATTCTCCTTAAAATAAGGATCCATCATTAATTTAAATATGTATTCTCCGTTTTCCTCCTGGGTATCTGTGAGTTTTTTTAATGATTTTCGAGACTCAGATAATCTCCATAGTAGTAGTTTTTGTGCTTCCTTATTTTTATATATATAATCAAACTGCGAGTGTAACATTTCTTCCATGAATGATCTTCCTCCGTCATCTATCTTCGGCTTCATTTTTTCAATTTCTTCGGTTGTAATTTTGCTCCAGTAATCGTGTGACCGAATATATTCATCCATCAACCCATCCATACCACCAAAATAAACGTAGATCATTTTTTTATCAACCCCGGCTGTAGAAGCAATATCATTAATTTTTAGTCCTGCATGGCCTTTTGTTTTTAGAATTTTTCCAACGGCATCCAAAAATTTTTTTTTACTACGCTCCCTGTTTCTAATACTGCCTGCTGTTGATTTTCTTTCCATGCTTAAACATTCAATTGTACAAGTTTAAGAAAATTTAATCATTTTAAACACTAGTTAGTGTCTTATTTTGTATATTTGCACCAACTAACAACCATTCTATATATTTTCAAACGCGATCTGGGTGAAAAAAAATGTAAAAAATTTCGAAACACTAAGGTAAAAACACTAAAAGTAACAGCATCACTAGATTTCTAATGATGCTGTTTTTTTATTATTTAAAATAGGAATATTTTCCTCAATCTTCTTGAGTATTCAAATTTTCATAGGTTTGCCCTACCATAAAGGATATTGCTCTTTTAACTCTTTCACGTCCTTCAGGACTATTCATGTCCAGACCACAAAAAACACTACCATTTACTGATGCAAACATATTCAAATAATAAAGCCCGGAAACCATGATCGCCATAATTGCTCGAAAATCTTCTGAATTTCCTTTAAAATAAGGATGGAAAATATATTTAAAAATATGTTCTCCGTTTTCTTCCTGGGTATCAATTAGTTTTTTTAATGACTTTCGAGGTTCAGATAAACTCCAGAGTAATAATTTTTGGGCTTCCTTATTGGTATAAACATAATCAAACTGGGAGAGTAGCATTTCTTTGATAAAGGATTCTCCACCGTCTTTTATATCAGGTAATATTTTGTCTGTCTTATCTGTTGTTGCATTAATCCAATAATCCTGTGAGCGAATGTACTCGTCTATCAAGCCATCAATGCCACCAAAGTAGGTGTAGATCATCTTTTTATCTACACCTGCTGTAGTAGCGATGTCATTTACCTTTAATCCTGCATAACCCTTGGTTTTCAGAATTTTCCCAACCGCATCCAAGAATTTCTTTTTACTGCGTTCCTTGTTTCGGATACTGCCCGCTGCTGATTTTCTTTCCATGATTAAACATTCAATTATACAAGTTTATGAAATTTTTAATTATTTTAGACACTAATAAGTGTCCTAATTTCATATATTTGCACAAACTAAACCATTCTACATATATAAAACACTATTTGGATTAAAAAAAATTATGACTAATTTTGAAGACGTTATTGTCCATTTTAGAACCTACAACATTCAAGCATAAGGAAAATGGGAAACATTGAAGTTTCTATTCCAAAGGTTATACAAATGCTGAAACTAAAATAGTAATTGCTCAGAATTCCAGATTTCGTGTAGGGTCAGCCAGTAAAAACTTTTGCCACAGCATTAATCCCAAACGCTGTATAAGTTGATAAATCTAAACTGAATGACCCTCTCGTTAAAAGGCTTCTTTAATTAAAAGCTACAAGAAGTATAAAATATTCAGAGACTAAAAGGTAAAAACACACAACACTAGCAGAAACACAAAGTTTCTAATGATGCTGTCTTTATACTTCCGAACGAAATATTAAAAATTATTCGGTTTACACATTACAATATCAATATTTTTATCTTTAGTTAAAATTATAACACTAATAATTAATTTAAACAAATTAAATCATGAAGAAAATTTTGGTACTATGTGGCCTGGTATTTCTAACAGCCTGCTCAAATCCAACAAGCAAAAAATATAATGAAGCTACCATGGCTGAAGACCTAAAAGAAATTGGGGAAAGCAAAAAATGGAACGAACAAGATGCAGGATTATTTGCAGGATGGTTGATAAGAGCTAAACTGAAAGGTGAATCTTTAGAAAACAAGACCTATCAGGGTATTCTGGACGAAGCTAAAAAATTTAAGGCCGAAGAAGAAGCTTTGGCAGCAAAAGCAAAAAAGGAAGCTGAAGCAAGGAAACAGAAAATGAAAGAAGCGCTTATTGTGACAATATTTGATAAAGAATATGTTCCGAGTAACTTTGATGTCGGGAGATTAGATGATTATAACTTATTCAAATATGCTATTCAAAATAAATCTACAAAAGAAATAAAAGCTGCTAAAATTAGCTTCAAAATCTATAATGCATTAGGAGAACAAATTGGAGACTCTTATAGCATGGATTTTACAGATGACAGAATTGCAGGTAACGCTACTTTTAAGGGTGATGCCGCTTTTGACTATAACCAGTTTTCTAATGAAGATAAAAAAATAGCCGCTGCAAAGCTTGAAGACTTAAGTTTTGACTTTGATGTTCAGAAAATTGTATATTCTGATGGTTCGATACTTGAATAACCGCTTTAAATTAAGTTACAACCTACTTTTCAGGTTTCAAATAAATTAATAATGAATAAGTTATGATTTTTAGAATTAATTTCCTTAATTTTGCACCCCGAAAATAGGGATTCAAATTATGAAAAGAGTTGGTGAGCATAGAAAGCTTCTTGGGGTTGACAAAAATGTAACTTTAAAAGAATTAAAAGTAATTTACAGAAATACGATGAAAGATTCGCATCCTGATAAATTTGTTAATGATGAAACTGGAAAACTGGAAGCTGAAGAAAAAAGTAAGGCTGTAATTGAAGCCTATCATTTTTTGGTAAGCATTAATGAGGAAACTCAGGAAAAATATAAGGAAGAATATACTGAAACAATAACAAAGTCTAATATTCATGATTTCTATTTTGAAAAGCAGATTTTGAACATTCAGCATTTGAATGGAAAAATGTATGAATATCTAGGTGTACCAAGAAATACGTATATAAAAATGGTGAATGCAGATTCACCAAGCCGTTTTGCAAGAAGACATATCTATGGAAATTTTATCTACAGAAAGTCTGGTGAGGCTATGGAAGATTAATTTTTCAATAAAAATAAAAAAGACTTTCGATTTATTCCGAAAGTCTTTTTTTATACAAAAATAAAAGGAAGAAAAAGTTATACAACTTCCTACTTCACATTTAACTGAAAAATTATTATTTCATATAACATTTTAGGTCCTCATTTAAAATCCCACTCTGAATTCAATTAGAATCCTATATTTCAATTAATTATCAATAGAAACTATATTTTTTTGGTACCTTGTTTATGATGTATTGAATAAAATTCAATCATTATGATGGGAACCTTCTATTAAAATACGCTGTTATTTGTTATAATTAAGCCTATATTTACCAAAATTTAAAATAATGAATTATAAGCTTGAGCTCAATACTCAAGAGCCTAACTCTAAAATTGTTTTTCATAACATTTTATTTGATGCATTCAAGATTAATGTTGTTGAAAGATTTATTGGGTCTATGAAGTCTCGTCCAACACTATGTGAAGTATTATTTAAAGTCAGAACTATAGACAATGAGCTCATTAAAAGAAAGGATGATAACATCAGGGTGAAGATTAAAGGAGATGATTTTGAAACCTATCAAAAGCTAGCGAGGGTTTTGAGTTCTTACGAGTATAAAAATAAACTGATCAATAGAAAAGATGCTGAACAGAATTATGTTCATTTCATTTTGAGCTTGGTCATTGCTAATTATAATCTGAATTAATATTTTCAGTAATTAAATTCTATGGCACGAGCTTAATGCTCGTGTCTTTTTTCATTTCTTTTCTATTTTTATGTCTGCTATACTCTGATTATTAAATTAATATTCGGGATATTTTTACGCATCCTATTGCTGATTAATTTTATTACAATATATGTGTCCTATTGCAAAGTAGAGTTTTCAATACATAAAATTGAAAGCAAGAAGCTTTAACAACTATTTATTATAGAGGAACATTCGTAAATTCAATAAAAAAAATTGTTCCTATATTCATCTTACTCTCGACGGAGACCTTAGCTCCTAAACGATCTGCTATTCTTTTGACAATCGATAACCCAATCCCTGCCCCTTCAAATGCTGTAGTATTTGGCATTCTTCTAAAAATCTCAAATATATTGGCCCCATGGCTCAAATCAATACCAATACCATTATCCCGAATTTCATAAATAACCGACAAATCTCTTCTATAACTTTTAACCTCTACAATAGGATGTTTCTCTTGGGAACTATATTTAACGGCATTCCCAATAAGGTTTAAAAACATTTGATAAAGTAATGTTCTCTCTCCCGGAATTGCTATTGTTTCACCAAGAATAAATTTAAGATTTTTACTTTCATATTCTTTCTTTGTGTTTTCCAGAATGTCCATTATTTTTCTTTGCGGATTAATCATTTCAAGCTCAAAATGAATGTATGTAGACTGGGAAAGTTCATAAACCTTATCCATCATCTCTGTCATAAGGTGAGTTGAACGAAGAATATTAGCTGCCAACCTATGGAATAGTTTGTTTTTGTCCTCTTCACGACTAAGAATCATATTTGCTGACAGGTTAATCATTGCCATAGGGTTTTTAAGATCATGAGTAAGTATATACCCAAAGGTATCTAACGCACTATTTGCACGGATAAGTTCTCTGTTCAATTTGAAGATTTCTCCACCTCTTTGGGTAATTGTCTGTTGTATAACGTATGCTATTTTTTCAAGAAATGCAAGCTCTCTTATTTTCCAGCTTATAGCCTTCCCTTTCGTCATTTTTTTCCAGCTTTCAAAAGATGTTCGTGGACTAGGATAGGAAATCTGGCTTCCCTCTGGTTTTATAAAAAATTTCTCTGGTTTTCCGGCCCACGTTTCCTCAACAATATTTTCTTTTCGAAAAAGGTAGATAAACCATTGACTTCCAGAAATTAAATTAATCCTAATCACCCCAGGAAAGTAAATATCTTCATGATATGCTGGTTGAAAGTAATTAAATTGGTTTGTAGAGAAAAAACGTTCTTCTTCATTATTCAAAAGAAAATTATCTATTATTTTTATTCCGCTTTCATCAGGAGTCTCTCCTATATAGCTCAACTCGCCATTATACTTCACCACAAGTCCATCAGCAGCAATAATATCCATTATCTTAGGCGCATATTTTTTTAGAACATCCTCAAAATCATATTGCATTAAAAGTTCAGCTTTAAGATCCCTTTCAATAGCTCCCATAATTTTATGAGCAGCAATCAATTCTTTTTGATGTTCCAAAAGGTGATAGTTTGCAGCATACTGCGCTAAGAAAGCACATAAATTTCTCTGTTCAAGATCAACATGTTTAGGTTCCGTATTTTGACAGGTAACCAATCCCCAAAGCTTTTCTTCAATTATAATCGAAAAGCTAGCACTGGCATAGGTATTTGTATTACGTAGATACTGCAGATGTATAGGCGAAAAAGCTCTAAGACTACAGTAACTTAAATCCAGTTTATCAGGAGAAACTCCAAGAATATCAAATATTTCCCCATCTACATTCGCAGCATTGCGGGCAGGAAACCTTACATATAGCTCGCGTGCCTGTATAGGAATATCAAATTCAGGATATCGATATGACAAATATGAAGGTAATTCTTCATTTTTTGATTCTGCAATTACCTGTCCGCTATTATCCTCAAGAAATCGGTAAACCATTGCACGGTCAAAACCCGTTATTTCTTTGACCAGATGGGTCAATAACTGCCAACAATCTTCACTACTCCCAAATTCACTGGCATAATTATTTAAATCTGTTGGTTTTACAATGTAATTATTACAAATTTCAATCTCAAAAAATATTTTTTTATCATATTGATAGATGCAGAGATAGTATTCTTGATTACGAACAGAGATACGTTCTGTAAACCTTTTAAGTGGGACAGATATGTATTTCTCTATTTCGGAGATCACGGATCTGCTGTCATCAACAATCAAATTCAGCAATTGATCTATTGTAAGCCCCAATATTCTTTCAAAAGAAAGCTTTGTAATTTCAACCACGTTACTGCTGGCTGCAATGCATTTATCGTTTTCAAAAACAAATAGATAACCAAAATACTGGATTTTTCCGCAAAGATGTATTTGCTCTTCATGACATCCAACCTGAAGCATAATTTCCTTATTTAAAATAAAACTGTAATATTCAGAAATCTTTAAGAGCGTTATTATTAAGAATACAGGTAAACGCCCTGAATAAAAGATATCGAATAGATTTACTAAAATACTAAACTATAACTAAAATACAGAAATTTATTTCTTCAATTGAAATCTTGATATCACTAACAGTAAAACTCACGATTAATTTGAAAACTTGATTGTTATTTATTTTCGTTTCTATTTCTATAAAATCACAAACAGAGTTTCTATAAAAAAAAGATTCATTATTACATTTTGCTTCAACGTTATTATCTTTCATTTCCCTCAAGAACAACTACATGCTTAAATCACTAAATTTCGATTTTTAATACAAACAACTCCATAAAAAGCAATTTATTCAACGAAATCCACACCCATAATACACTTAAACCTGCTTAATACACAATGCGACAATACTAATATGAGACAGGATAAAATTGAAATTATATGATTCCATGCGTATGAAATTCCTTTATAGAAAGGTAATTAAGTTAATGTAGTATCTGTGTAGATATATCTTAATCTTAATTTACAAAAGAAAAAAAGAGGGGGCATTATTTTTTATTATAAATTTAATTCACACATAATTGATTATCTATTTTGTTAATCGTTAAAAAAACATTAATCAACATAAAACACCAACATTATGGAATTACACAAGAAAATTTTATTAGGATCATTTATTTCAATGGCTATAGTATCATGTAATACTACCAATGATACTGTAGATGAAAAAATCCCACAGGACCAACAATTACTTTCAGCACTACAAGCTACTCCTCAAGCAGACATCCCGGCAGGTTTTGAAAACACACAAATGTGTAAAGATGTTTATGTTCCCGGAGAGGATTATATTCCCGGAACAGCTTCAAAAGGTGCTGTTGTTACTAATAAAAAATGGACCAATGGCAGCGTTATCACTGTAGGTCTTTACGGAGGTAGTACTTACGTTCGCAACAAGGTGATACAATATGCCAAGGAATGGTCCAAATATGCCAATATTACTTTTAATTTTGTTACCACTGGAACACCACAGATTCGTGTGACATTCACGTCCGGTGCCGGATCTTATTCATATATAGGAAAAGATGCTCTTAGTATAGCATCCAATAAAGAAACCATGAACTTTGGCTGGTTTACTGATAGTACAAGTGACACCGAATTCAGCAGAACTGTCATTCATGAATTTGGCCATGCTCTTGGGATGATTCATGAGCACCAGCACCCTTTAGCAGCTATTCCATGGGATAAGCCAAAAGTATATGCCTATTATGCAGGTGCTCCAAATTACTGGACTCAAGCCCAGGTAGATAATAACCTTTTTGCAAAATATTCAACTTCACAGACTCAATATAGTGCTTACGATACCCAATCTATTATGCATTATAGTATCAGCTCAACACTGACCACCAACGGATTCAGTGTGGGTAGCAATACTGTTTTATCTGCAACAGACAAACAATTTATCGCTACAGTATATCCAAAATAAGAAATCCACTTATCTCAATACCAGTCTACCTTGTGTGAAATCGAGGTAGACTTTACTTTTGTTTATAATTGAGCAAAATAGATTTTCTGATTTATGTTCTTATATTTATACATTAAATGAATCTAGAAAAATACATAGAACTATCTATCTGCAACACTCAAATATAAAAACCCAAATTAAGAAAAATAGAAATAAAATTATCATTGGCTAAGCTAAAAAAAGCACCCCAGTGAATGGCTAGAAAACAATAATAATAACATACTTATGTTCTTTGGAGAATTAAATTTTACAACTGAAAAGCCAACTGAAAGCGGTTACTACTTCGTAATTTGGAATAAAAACGAGGAAAAGCTTTTATTATGGATTGATTACACGGTTACGAATGGAGAAAAGCTCTGGTTTTGGCGATATACTCAAACGGATGAACCTATAGACATAAATTTTGATGCTCACAATACTGAACATCCTCAATTTTCTGAGAGAATTCATACTTCTGATGAATAAAAAAAGCCCCTGAAAAGGGGTTAAAAATGACCAAAAAGGCACAGTTTCCGAACACCTTTATGAGGATTTGACTAAATTTTTAAATATCAGCTACATTTTGCAATACTACCAGCTAGTATCATGAAATGAAATATTTCCACAAAATAGTAAACTCAGCAAATAAAAAAATAATATTTGTTATCTATTAATTTTTAATATAAATACTAAGAATCCCTAAATGTATATTCATTATGCACTGTATTGATGAGCTGATCAGAATGAATATTTCGTGAAAAAATAGGATAGTGAAAGCGATCCAGTTTATTTAAAATACGTATAAGCTCCATCTTTTCATGATAGTTGAGATTTCCAGCTACGATATTGGTTGCCTGACGAATCTTTTCCATTTGATTTTCCAAGATCAATAATCCTCTTTCAGTAATACGGATTAACTTACTGCGTTTATCCAAATCAGAATCTGTCTGTTCAATAAGTCCCTGACGTAGCAGCCTGCCAATAATAAGCATACCCACGGGCTTATCATGAATATTTTTTTTGATAAGTGCCATCTTAGTCATCTCACCAAAAGCTTTCAGATTAATCAGATAAATAAAGTCTTCCTGGGTAGAGAATTCTGAATCGGAGATTGCAGACTTTGAGTATGTTTTCGCATATCGGTTAAGATGAACAAGCAATGTACTTATAGCACTTTCAGCCGTTCTTCCATTTTCTTTCCCATCCCAATAAGGTTCTTCAGGATGATTTTCCTGCTTACTATTATCCTTATCAGAAATCCATTCTTTAAAACCCTGAATAGTTTCCGGATACAAATCAGGATAGGCGTGGGCCTCGGTTTCAAACTCCTGTAGTAAGTCTATAAAATCTTTAATAAGTGTAACATTCATATCCGTTAAATAGTTTACAAAAATACCTAATTCCTTAAAGAGTTACGCAATATATGATCAAAACTATACTAAATAGAATTGATTAAGTTGTTCTTCACATAGGATACGGACAACTTCAATCCAACGATCCTCATCATTCAGACAAGGTATATAGGTGAATTTTTCACCACCAGCTTCCAGAAACTGCTCTTTTCCTTCAACGGAAATTTCTTCCAGGGTTTCCAGGCAGTCTGAAACAAATGCAGGGCAAACAATCGCAAGATTTTTAATTCCTTTTTGTGGAATAGTTTCTAATGTATGATCCGTATAGGGCTCTATCCATTTGTCTTTTCCTAATCTGGACTGAAAAGAAACAATAACTTTATCTTTTGGCAATTCAAGCTTCCTGATAACACGATCGGTGGTATTAAAGCACTGGTGACGATAACAAAATGAATGACTGGGATTCGTATCTTTATAACAGCAATCGTTCATATTACACGTCTTTGTTGGATCTGTTTTGTAAATATGCCGTTCAGGAACACCATGATAAGAAAACAATAAAGCATCAAAATTTTCTGGAAGCTTCTCCCTGATACTTTCCGCCAAACAGTCCGTATATAGATCCCGGTTATAAAAAGGCTGTACGTAGTTGATTCTCACACCTGGGAATTTTTTCTTTCTGATCTCTTCCGCTTTTTCAATAACACTTTCAGTGGTACTCATCGCATATTGCGGATAAAGAGGAAACAGTACAATTTCCGTGATTCCTTTTTCAACAAGATTCCTGATACCCGCCTCAATGCTTGGTTCAGCATATCTCATTCCTATTTCCACAGGGACGTCCATCAGTTTTTGAAGTTTTTTCCGAATCTTTTCTGTAATAACGATCAATGGTGAGCCCTCATCTGTCCATACCGTTTTATAGGCTTCAGCAGATTTGGCAGGTCTTGTTTTCAGGATAATTCCCTGAACAAGAAGTGCCCGAAAGATCCAACGGTAGTCAATTACCCTTTCATCCATCAAAAACTCATCTAGATATTCCCTTACATCGTCTACCGCAGTAGATCTCGGAGAACCAAGATTGATCAATAAAATTCCTTTTTTAGCCAATGTTGTTTATTTATTAGTGAATAATATGCTATCGGTTATTCTGCCAAAGCTTCTTTGTAAGCCTTTAATGCTCTTTCTCTGGCTTTTGTATGTTCCACGATGGGCTCCTCCCTATAATCTTCCGGAAGCCACTTTCTGATATATTGAGTATCTTTATCAAACTTTTTTGTTTGTTCATAGGGGTTGAATATCCTGAAATAAGGCGCAGCATCGCAACCACTGCCTGCAGACCACTGCCAGTTTCCATTATTGGCAGCCAGGTCATAGTCTAGCAATTTTTCAGCAAAATAAGCCTCTCCCCACCTCCAATCAATAAGCAGATGTTTAGTAAGAAAACTTGCGGTGATCATTCTTACTCTGTTGTGCATAAATCCGGTTTCATTGAGCTGCCTCATTCCGGCATCTACAATTGGATATCCGGTTTTACCCTCACACCACGCCTTAAATTCTTTTTCATTGTTCCTCCAAGCAATATTCTCATATTTCTTTTTAAAGCATTGATGAACAACACTTGGAAAATGATACAAAATCTGCATGAAGAATTCCCTCCAGATCAATTCATTAAGCCATACTTCGTTATGCTTAGCTGCATATTGTACACATTTCCGGATCGAAATGGTCCCAAAGCGAAGGGCAATCCCAAGATGACTCGTATGATCCATTGCAGGAAAATCCCGGTACTTACCGTAAGAATCTATTATACTACTGTCCAGCTCCGGTATTATAAATTCAAAATCTGTTTTCTCAAATCCAATCTCTTTTAATGAAATAATTTCCGAAGCTCCACTATAATTTGCAAAATGAGTACAGTTTGTGGTAACCGTTTCTATATTTTTCAAATTTTCTTTCCATTTCTTTGAGTATGGGGTAAAAACAGTATAGGGAGAAAGATCATTTTTCAAAATATTATCTTTTTCAAAAATGACGTGATCTTTAAAATTTTTAAATTGAATATCATGTTTCAACAGCAAATCAGCCACCTGTCGGTCACGCTGTATGGCTTTTGGCTCATAATCCCTGTTGCTAAAGACGGCATCAACATTAAAATCCTGAATTATTTTTTCAAAGACCTCCTTCGGATTGCCATAATAAACATACAGCCCACTATTGTATTTTTTCAGCTCTTTATGAATCTGCTGTAAAACCTGATGAATATAATCTACCCTTTTGTCATTTCTATGCTGAAGTTGGTTCAGTATATCAGTATCAAAAATAAAAACCGGAATAACCTTTAATCCTGAATTAAGTGCATGATGAAGCCCAGTATTATCTTCCAGCCTAAGATCTCTTCTGAACCAAAAAACATTCACCTTATTCATGATTTTATCGTTTTAAAAAAATTGATATTCGTATTTTTATAATAGATCACAAATATACTAATAACAAAATTAAAAAAGAATATTAATAAACTAATATTCGCATACTATCCATTAAGAAATAAGTACGAGACAAAAAAAACAAAATGAATAGATGAAGAGATAAATTTATAATCTAGAAATAGTTTCAAATTAAGACATAAATAAACTAAATACTTGACTAAAATAATAAATGCCCGGAACTAGAAGTTCCGGGCATTTATTAAACTAACATTAATTGGTTTTCTTTTTCCATTCTGCTTTCACATCTTCCGCAGCATCTTTGGTACTTTCCCAAGCTTCATCAGCCTTATCTTTAATATCTTCCCATGCATCAGAAAAGTTTGACTTCACTCTATCTAACCAGTCTTCCTGAGTTGCTTCCTGATCATTATCTCTTTTTTCATTGATATAATCTTTAGCTTTATCTGCTAAGTCATTGATTTTCCATTTTGCCTCATCAGCCGCATTTTTTAAAGAGTTTTTTGTTTGATCTACTGCATTTTCCGCTTTGTTGTAATCTGAATTATTCATAATATAATATTTTAGTAATTAGTATATAAATACACAATTTTCATGCCTAAAAAATAATTATGGTGTTAAAAAAATATTAAAGTCACTTCCTTGATAAACCTTCCTGTTTTTGAAGACTTTCCTTTTTCAAACAGTCGATAAATATAAAATATACGCTAATTGCTCAAAGATTCTTTAGCATACACAAGGACTAAGTGCATTTAATGATTTATGGGATGATTACTGTTGTACTATCGATCTGCCACTCGTAAGTAATAGCATTTACTCCTATTAGAGAGCCAAACACATATGCATCCAAAACATCTTCTCTGAATATACGGCTTAACCGTTTAATATATGCATTTTGTGCAGGCTTTCCCGGTTGTATATATTGCAGTTCGACGTCATTATCCTTACAGAAGTCCACAAAAACCTTGGATAGAAATTCAGGACTGATACGCTTAAACACAAAAAAAATAACCTACTGAAAAACAGTAGGTTATTTTTTTAACGCTGTGACCGCAGAAGGATTCGAACCCTCACTGTCGGAGCCGAAATCCGAAGTTCTATCCATTAAACTATGCAGCCGATTTATGAGTAATAAATGATAAGCAATCTATAGGATCACTTATCATTCATTATTTTATTCTGATGATTAGAATGTAATCTTCACTCCTCCCAGAATTTGAGCACCAAGAACTTTATATCCTTTGTACGTCTGGTATTTTGAGCTTAGAAGATTATTTCCGAGTGCGAAAATACTGAAATTTTTGTGAATTTTATACTCTGCAGAAAGATTTAAATCAGCATAGCCACCAACTTTATCATTGGTATTCTCCGTAGATTGGAAAATCATACTCGGGCTACCTACCCCCTCTATTGCATAAGAGTTTGTTGTTCTGTCACTTGCGAAAATCCCTTTGAAACCTAGCAACAATTTCTTGTCAAGCATAGTATATTTTGCACCGATGCTTGCATTCACTAATGGAACATTATAAATGTTGTCATAATTCTTTAAACTATACTTGGTGAACCTTACTTCTCCATCAATAATTAAATTTTCCAGTGGGAAATACTGTACACTCCCTTTGATATCGCTCACATTTCCGTCATCGTATACCGCAGAAAATGTATTGGCAAAATCATAGGCAGAACGGTTCAGCGTATAGTTGTTATCAAAAAGATTATTTGCCTTAAAGAACATAATATCCTTCATCTTTCCAAAACCTGCAGAGAAGTCATATTTCAGCGTTTCATCGATGTCTCCTCTCAATCCTACATAAAAATGATATTTAGTTTCTGTTGGCTTTAAATACTGGTCAGATAAAGCATATGGATTTGCTTGTAAAAGATCTCCGTAGGTATTAAGTTTCAAACCTCCATCTACCCCACCATAGAATTTAAATTCTTTGGCTGCAGCCACCTGAAACTCAGCTTGCGGAAACCAGTAGGTTTTATGATTCTTCATTTGCTCCATCTGAATATTTGAGTTTTTGGCATTCAGGAAAGAGAATGAAGACCCAAGCATCAAATAAGATTCTCCTTTTCTAAAGGTTACCTTTGGAGCCAAATTGGTATTAAAGAAATTAGATGAGTTCTTATTTCCTATTTCAAAATCTGTCTTCACAGCTTCTAACCCTACTCCTAAATCAGCATTCAGATTGATCCCTGATTTACCTAGTTCAACAGCATGTTTGGATAGGTTGGCAAGAATGGAAACCTGATTTTCCTGAGCATCGAAATGATCTTTTAGGAATGAAGACTTTACTCTTACATCATTTAAAATCTCGTTAGAGTAAAAATCATAATACCCGTTTACCTTAAACTGATTTACTTTTTGCTTCAAATCTACATCAGCAGCCGGTTCAAGGGCATAAATACCATAATAATTATAATTATTCAATCCATATTCAGCATTCAAATTGAATTTCCCTTTTTCTCCATAAGAATTAAGGAAAGCTCCAATACTTGCTGAAGTCTGCTTTGATTTCCAATCGTAATCCTTTTTAAGACCGCTGGTTGAAAGCAAATGCACATCTGCTCCTACTTCAATCTTATTCTGAAGCACCTTAGAAACATTTCCGTCTAACAGAATCTTTCCATAGTTACCCATTCCAAACTGAACATAGTTATTCTGAGCGGTACCATCAAATTTTGGAGCCACATCTTCTCCCTGAATCGTTGAAGTTTTGAAGTCTGAAACCGCAGGAACATCCGTAATGGTATATTTCACAGGATTCTGAGACTTCTCTTCTGGCGGATAGTTTTTAATGGTTTCTACAGAAGTCTTCTTCTTCTCGATCTTCTTCACCTCTGGTTCTCTCTTTTTATTAAGAACCAGTTTTTCCTCCTTGATTTGGGAAAACGCGAACTGCGAAACCCCTAAAAATAATATGGATAATAATTGAATTTTCTTGTTCATATTTTCTTTATTTGAAAAATATAACGGGATCTATTTATTGGAAGCTATATAATTTCCCAACAAAGCCTTCCCTGACTGTTTTGAAAAAGTTTTGCCTAATCTGAATATATTAAACAGCCAAAGGCTCTGATAAACTTTTAAATTGTATTGATAATTTTTCGTTGTATTCTTCTCGGCAATATCATAGCTGTAAGAAATATCATACGGAAACCTTGAGGGCATCAATCCTAATGTAATCATACTTCCAATCATTGGATTCCCACAGAAAGGAGTACGGGTTGTCATAGGATGCAATGTTATTTTTACGGCATTGGTACTGTCATCTACAATTTCATAAATTTTGGAATGTTTTAAAATATCAAATTCTTTCTTAAGATCCTTATTTGCCACAAAAGCTTTCTGTTTTGTGAAGTCTGCCTTTGCGTTTCTGTACTCTTTATTAGAAACAGTATAAGCAGGAATACAACTCCACAGCGAAGCAGAAACTAAAAAAAAATATATTGTTATTTTAAACACCTTCAATTCTTATTTCTTAATCTGTTTTTTAACTTCTTTTGCTTCTGCAATAATTTCAGGGAAATCCTTGTAGTTCGCAATGATCTGGTCACAGGTATAACTTGCCTGATAATTATCTTTCAACCCAATATAGTTCTTAGCCATTAGCACCAATGCTTTAGCTCCCCAATATTCTTCTGAAGCATAATTATTCGCCAGCTTAAAGATGGTCTCATTAGAAGACTTGAATGCCTTACCTTTATTCTGATAATAAGCCTTTGCATAGAATGCTTCTGCTGCTACAGAGGTATTAGATGATTTTTCAAGGGAAGTATAAGCAGACTGAGCGTCTTTATCCTTTCCTGAATTCATTAAACTTCTTGCCTTGATCACTTTTGCAGTTTCAATTACAGCAGCCGAATTTTTAGAATTTGCAATTACCGCATTGGCTAATTTTTCAGCTTCAGAAAAGTTCTTTTCATCTGCGTACAGCTTCATTAGTTCAACATTCGCATAGTTTTTAATATTGATATTGGAAGAGTTCTTAATACCCTCCAGATACTTTTTCGCTTCCGTGGTATTCCCTTGCGTAATGAATATTTGAGCTAAACGAGTTTGTGCATCATCCTGGTAATCATTCTGAATTCCAGCAACTTCCTGCAACACAAGTAAAGCTTTAGTTGAATTATTGGTTTGATAGTAACTTTCTCCTAATTCATATTTAGCCTGATACAATCCTTCGCCTGTTGGGTTCTGCGTCAGATACTTTTCGTAGTAAGAAATAGCATTTTTATAGTCTTTCTTCGCAAAATATTGTTTTCCGGTAGATAAGTTGATTTCATCAATTTCAGAAGCATCAACATTCACTCCGATATTTCTTGCAAAACTTTCATATCCTGAAACATCACCATTCTTTGTAAAGATTGGTTTTGCAGCCTGGACTATTTTTGTAGCATATGCTGTATTTTTATATTGTTCACCCAATGACTTCAACTCAGAAAGAGCTTTATCATTCTGGTTTTGGTCAATATAATTTTGAGCTCTGTAGATAGAAGCATTGGCAATCAAATCCTTGTCTGAAGATGTTTTAATTACCTTTCCAAAAAAATCATTGGAGTTGGCAAAATCATCCTGAGCCGCATAGGCAGTTCCAATTTCGTATTGTGCATCATCGTAATACTCGGAATCCGGATATTTCGATAAAAGATTTTTTAAATTATTGATTTTTGCCTGAGTATCCCCTTTAAATCCTAAAGCCATTGCTTTTTGATAAACGGTATAATCTGTAACATCTTCGTTTTTGTCGTAGATGGCAATGGCTTCATTCAGATCATTATTGGCGTAGTGAATATCTGCGAGACGAAGCTCTGCATCATTTTTAAATTCAGATTTTGGATTCGCCAGGTACTGTTTGAAATACGTTTGTGCCTGATCAAATTTCTTAGATTTAAAATAAGCATATCCTAAATCATAAGGCAATTGTTGTTTTTCAGGGAAAGTCTCGTTAAGAAGCTTTTCGTAACGAACAATGGCAGACGGATAGTTTCCTTTCTGGTAATATACCTGAGCAAGCCAGTATAAAGCTCTGCTGTTAAATTCTTTATTGATATTAAATCCTAAACTTCTCAGGAAATATTTCTCAGCTTCATCATAATTCCCTTTATTGAATTCTTCTGTTCCCAATAAATAAGAAACTTCCTGATCTACTTTATTGATCTCAGGAGTAGAACCCTGCAGTTTGTCAATAGCATTCAATGTTTCTTTATAATTTCCGGAATACAGGTATGATTTCACCAATAATGATCTCATTTCTGAGGCATTGGATCCATTCTGATTATCGTTGATATAACTTTGAATAACAGTAGATGGATTTTCAAACGGGTTACCGATATCATATCCTAATTTGGCGTACTGCTCATGAGCCAGTTTTTTCACTTTCGCATCATAATCCATCTGATAAGAAGAACGGAATGCAGAAAGAGCTTCCTGCTTTTTATCAACAGCCAGATAGGCATTTCCTAATTGATAATAAGCATTTTGTGATAATGCAGAATTACTGTTAAGAAGCTGGTTATAATAAGAAACGGCTTCGTCATACTTTTTAAGCTGTGCTGCAACGAATCCCATTTCATAAAGATCATTTTCAGATGGATTCTGCTGTACATTCAGATAATCTTTCAGATGCGGGTAGGCAGAAGTATAATCCCCTTTCATAAAGTAACTTTCTCCAATGATCTTGTGAACCTCTGCTTTATAGGATTCTGAAATATTTTCGTTCAGCAATGTATTTCCTTCGGAAATAGCCTTATCATAGTTCTTGTCATTGTAGTACATCTGTACATAATAAGGACGTACCAGCTTTGAAAACTTATCCTGATCCTTAACGGAATCAAAATACTGGAAAGCCTTATCATTTTGTCTGTTGCTGTAGTACAAATGCCCAAGCATATAGGCAATATCACCTTTTTGAGACTGGTCAGCTGTTTTATAGGCTTCTTCGAGAGCATCGGTGGCTCCTTTAGAATCTCCCATCATGAATTTTGCGTATCCAAGCTTCAGAATATATTGTGTATTCTCCTCTTTTGAAAGCTGGTACTGGTTAACCTTTTTCAAAGTTTCCAGTGCTTTCTCAAAATCCTTTTTCGCCAGATAATAATCTGCCAAAGGAAGATTAGCCTGCGCAAAATAAGCAGAATTTGGATATTCTTTCATGAAAGCCGTCAATCCATCCTCAGCATGATTTTTCTGAAGAATAACCCCTATCACATTGTCAAAAAACTGAGCCGCTTCCTTTTTCGAACGGGACAAATTCTGATTATAGAAATATTGTCTTGCATATTCGTATTGGGAAGCGTTGTATATTTTGGTCTGATAAAGATTTTCAGCTAGATTGAATCTATAATTTTCTTTCTGTGTAAAATATTGGGACTGTTGAGCATCGGAAATTCCGAAGTATATGACCGCAGCCGCTAAAAGTATTTTTTTTGATTTCATTCTTCTCGTATAAGAAAATTAGTCTAAATAAGTTAACGAAAATATTAAAAACTTATTGTTTAAGCAAGTTTTAACAGATTTAATACTCTAAGATAAATATTTAACAATAATGAAAACATTTCACTATTACATGATAAAATTTATTAATTTCGTCTGATAAAATCTAAACAATTTTAGTAAACAGTTATCAAAAATACATTTTGATCTGATACCTTTTCAACAGAAGCTAAAAACATACCATAAACATACTATAATATGAAATTTAAGATACTTTTAGCATTAATTTTTGTAAACCTCATGCAGGCTCAAAAATTTTATTTTCCAAAAACAGCAGTCACCGATTCTCTTGTTTTAGAAAAACACATACCCGGACTGGCTGCACAAGTGATCTCTAATCTTCAGACGGTGAAGCATAAACCCGAAAACAACATCGATTTTCTAGATAATCTTTTCCGTTTGCAAATCCTAGCCAAAGATTATAAAAAGGCAATAATAACCTTGTCTGAATATCGTAACGAATTTGCTGACCATAATATGGGAGGATACAAATTGATGGGGTATGAATTGTACAGTCTGGCTAAAATAGCTCAAACAGAAACCAAGACCTCTTTTCCTAATGCTCTTCAGACTGTTTTTAACAAAAAATATGAAAATCTTGATGAAAAACTGATTCCCAGAATTGGAACAGCTATTGACGGCGATGTTAATGATTCCAGAAGACTTCTGAAAAAAGTACTGAACAAGCAACAAGGAAAAGATAGCATAGATTACAATTCTGCGTTAGCTTTATGTAAAACCTATCTCAACTATAAAACCTACTCCAGTATTGTACCTCAGGCTTCAAAACTTCTTGTATCAAAGGACCAGGAAAAATTTATTATTGAAACCAAAGACCTTACAACAAAATACGGGAATACCTTAACGATTACCATTGTCAGGAAAAAGGAAAGCAAGTCTCCTCTTCCAGTTATTCTTGCCAGTAATATTTATGCAGGACAATTTGATAGCTTCTTCGGAAAAAGAGCGGCCATCTATAATTACGTAGGAGCAGTGGTAAATACCCGTGGTAAAAGAAACAGCAATGATGAGAATAATCCGTTTGAACATGAATCACAAGACATCTACGAGGTTATAGACTGGATCAGTAAACAGCCTTGGTGCAATGGAAAGGTAGGAATGATGGGAGGAAGCTATCTAGGATTCAGTCAATGGGCAGCTGTAAAAAAACTGCATCCTGCACTAAAGACAATTGTACCACAGGTTGCAGTAGGAATCGGCATTGATTACCCTGCCCAGAACAATATATTCATGAGCTATATGCTGAGATGGATTCAGTATGTTACCAATAATAAGTATACGGACGAATTGGATTTTGGCAACTTTACAAAGTGGGATTCCATTAATACAAAATGGTATAAAAGTGGAAAATCATTCAGAGCATTGGACTCCATAAGTGGTAAGCCTAGTAAAATATTCCAAAGATGGCTGGATCATCCGGGGTATGATCAATATTGGAAGAAAATGGTTCCTTACAAAGAGGAATTTGCCAAAATAAATATCCCGATCTTAACTACCACCGGATATTATGATGATGATCAGATAGGCGCATTATATTATTTTAAGGAACATAATAAATACAATAAAAATGCTGAGCATTATATGACAATAGGCCCTTATACTCATGGTGGGGCACAAAGCTTCGGGTATACCTATGTGGAGGGAAATCCTATAGACCCATCTGCCAGAATCAGTATTGATGATCTTGCTTTTTCATGGTTTGATTATATTCTTAAAAATGGTAAAAAACCGGAAATCTTAAAGGATAAAGTTAATTTTCAGATCATGAACACCAACACATGGAAACATGTACCAACTCTTGATCAGATGCATACTTCCACACTTAAGTTTTATCTGCAGAACAGTAAAAACAATTCTTCTGTTTTTAATAAACCCGGTAATTTGAGTTTCACCAAGCAAACTGTTGATTTCAAAAACAGAGATGATAAAGACATCTATTATGTTGTAAGCAAAAAAGACAGTATTAAAACCACAGACTTTATTTATTTTGAAAGTGAAGTATTGGATAAAGATCTTATTATGAGTGGAAATCTCTCGGGCATTTTCAATATTTCCATCAATAAAAAAGATGTAGACACCAGTACTCTTCTTTACGAAATCAAGCCGAATGGGAAATCTTTCTGTCTATCTACTCATCTCGCAAGGGCCAGTTATTCTAAGGATAATGAAGTACGTCAACTTCTCGAGCCCAATAGAATTGAACAAATCCCAATCAAGCAGTCCATATTTATGAGCAAGAAGATTGAAAAAGGAAGTAAACTGCTGTTATTGGTTGGGGTCAACAAAAATTCCGCTTGGCAAATCAATTATGGAACGGGTAAAGATGTAAGTGAAGAAACCATAAAGGATTCTGGAGAACCGTTGGAAGTAAAATGGTATAACGACAGCTATGTGGAAATACCTGTTTATGAAGACTAAAGGCATTTCGTTAAGTATTTTTACCTAAATGTTCTTAACGACTGTTAACATCAAAATAAAAAATCATTACATTTGTTTTTTTCAAATCAAATATAGTTATTGAATGAGTCAACTTTTTAGAAGAAAAATCTATTCGGATACAGACACATCGACGGGACTTTTAAGAGTTTTAGGTGTATGGGACATTGTATTTTTTGGTATTGCGGCGATTATAGGAGCTGGAAGTTTCAGTAGTTTGGGAGAAGCCGTTTTTAGAGGTGGTCCCGGTGTTATCCTTTTATATTTGATTTGTGGTTTTGCCTGTGGGTTTACTGCTTTATGCTATGCTGAATTTGCCAGCAGAATCCCTACAGCAGGCTCTGCATACACGTATGCCTACGCCAGTTTCGGGGAACTGATTGCCTGGATAATCGGATGGGCTTTGATCATGGAATATTCTTTCGGGAATATTTATGTAGCCTTTTCCTGGTCGGATTATTTCACTAGTTTTTTAGGCCGTCTTGGAATGCATATTCCCGATTATCTGACCTGCAGCTATACTGAAGCAAGAAAAGCCTTTCAATATGGTTCCGAAAACAAAGAACTGTTAAGTGCATGGAATACTGCTCCGTTAATCGGAAGTTTGAAATTCATTGTAGATATTCCGGCATTGGTGATCAATGGTTTGATTACGTGGCTTTGCTTTGTAGGAGTGAAAGAAAGTAAAAATTTCAATAACTCACTGGTTATCTTAAAATTAGGAGTTATCGTATTGGTTATTTTGGTTGGTTTTGCTTATATCAATACTGAAAACTGGACACCCATAAGCCCTACAACAGGAACACCCTCCTTCATGCCAAATGGTTTTGCAGGTGTAATGAGCGCTGTGTCTGGTGTATTCTTCGCTTATATCGGATTTGATGCCTTAAGTGTACTTTCTGAAGAGACCAAAGATCCACAGAAGACCTTGCCAAAAGGAATGATCATCTCTCTTGTATTGTGTACAGTGATCTATATTGCACTTACCTTGGTATTAACGGGTATGGTAGATTATAAGAAATTTGACGGTGTGGGAGATCCGCTTTCTTTCATATTTGAAAAAACGAATGCTAATGTAGCCTGGATGGAGCTTGTCGTTTCCTTTGTTGCAATTGTTGCCATTACCACTGTATTATTGGTTTTCCAGATGGGACAGCCTAGAATCTGGTATGCCATGAGCCGTGACGGACTGATGCCTCAGAGGTTCCAGAAAATACACCCAAAATATAAAACACCATCGTATGCAACTATTGTTACGGGGATTGTGGTAGGTATTCCTATCCTGTTTACAGATAAAACTTTTATCCTTGATTTTACAAGTATCGGAACTATTTTCGCATTTGTACTGGTGTGTGCCGGAGTACTTCTTCTTCCTGCCAAGGAAAAAATTAAAGGTAGATTCCACCTTCCTTATGTAAATGGTAAAATTATTTTCCCTGTTATTTTTATTGGGGGATTAATTGCTTTTTATTATTGGCAACCGGAATTTTTCGACACTCTTATGAACTGGGGAGATCCTAAAGAAGGAGAATTCAGAGCTTCTATTTTCTTCTTCATTATCATCAATCTGATCCTATGCGTTGTGACCTTCATCAAAAACCTATCATTAATTCCATTGATTGGATTAAGTTCATGTCTGTATCTTCTTACAGGTATGAGTCACGAGAATTGGTTCTGGTTCGGAATGTGGTTCCTGATCGGTATGGTAATTTACTTCTGCTACGGATACAAAAACAGTAAATTGGGAAAAGAATTAAAAAATAGCTAAATAAGCAACAAATACAATTGCAGAAAGGCAAAATAGCAAAGAGGTTAAATCCGAAGGAAAGACCGATAGGCTATTTTGCCTTTCTGCTTTTTTATCCTTTCGTAAAAATCGGCAGAATTATTGCTTTAACTTCAATAGAATCAACAAACTAGACCGCCATGACTGAAAGAATCAAAACATACAGAGAATTTTATCAGTTTTATCTTACTGAGCATAGTAAAACAGGAACCCGAATTTTTCACTTTATCGGAACACTACTCATATTTTTTGTGATAGGCTATGTTATCAGCTCCGGAAAGGAAAGATTTCTATGGTACATCCCGATTGTAGGGTACGGGTTTGCCTGGTTTAGTCATGCAGTTATTGAAAGAAACAAACCGGCAACCTTTAAGTATCCGTTATGGTCTTTAATCTCAGATTTCAAACTGTTTTTTGAGCTTTTAATCGGAAAGCAGAAGTTTATCACAAAGACTGGCAGCCAACCCCATTAAACTTCAATTTTTCAACACTTTACAGGATTAACTTGATTACCAATGGAGTCCTACGCTTTGAAAACTCCAAATATGAAGAACCTAGCACTTCTAATCTCTATGTTGAGAATATATCTTCTGTCCTATTAAATATCCTAAAGATGGAAGTATAAAGGATAGCAGCAATGGTACCACTAATGAGAAACCACTTCCCTCCAACACTACGATTAAAGGAAATACAAATGCATTATAGGCAATCAGTGCCAGGGTAAACATAAAACTATTACCACCTGCTGTTGAAAAAAGATTAAAATCATTTCCAAAATGATCAAACAATCCAGACATTGAAAACAATAAAACATTTACAAAAAACACCCACAAAACAGATCTGTACGTCATTTTTTTCTTTGCGTTAAGATATCCGGCAAGGATTAAAAGAAGTGACATGATTGCAGAAATCGTGTAATCTACACCAGACATACTCACTTCACTTCCACTCTTTTCAAAGAAATAAATGGCATACAACAACACATTGGTGAGATAGATTACTGTAACATAGTTCATCGGTTAAAAATTTAATATTTATAATTAATATTGCTTTTCGAGAATACTGTAATGAATGGTGTTCAATATCGCTTCTACTTTTGCATCACTATTCTTGGCAGGAATTGGAATATAGCTGGAGAATAGCATTGTCTTATCTTTGTTGAAAGTTACCACTACTTCCTCAAGAATATTTTTATCATCCACAAAAAACTGAATTCTATTATCTACAATTCTCCAGAAAGACAGTCGGGGCTCAGATGGCATACAATCCCCTACACTTCCTCCTACATAATTATAAATAGCAAAACCATCCTCTCTGAGAGCATAGTTTCTCATTAGACGACAATTGTCAAAATCTTTTTTAACCTTTGTTTTACCTTCATAAAATCCTGATTCTTTTAACTTCCAGAATCCCAATACATCATCTTTCTTTAATTTCTGTGCACTCATAAGAGAGGAAGAAGCCAGAATAAAGGCAGTGGATAATATCATTCTCATCATTATTTTTTCTTTTTCTTTTTGTTTATTTTCTTATTATTTGATCGTTCAGGTTGTTTATCCATATCTTCTCCAAGATCAATAAGGCCCATGGAAAGCATAGATGCCGGATCTCCGTTTTTCTCACCCTCTTTCCAGGTTTCAAAAGCCTTATCCTGAAGTCCTAAAAGATGATAATAAGCTCCCAAAATATTATACCCTTCTGTTTCACCAAGGTCTATTATTTTTTTGGAAAGCTCGATCAATTCCGGATGAGGCTTAAGTTTTTGAGCCTTAAGTTTTTCATGATCTCCTAAAAAACCGGGAGTATACTCCATCATTTTTAATCCAAAGGTATTGAGGCATGCCTTAGCCAAACCTTGATTGCAGAAGCTTTCACTAATAGCAGTAAAGTCATTGGAAAACAAGGCGTCCAGCCCAGACATATCTTTCGTCTTATCATAATATGCAGCCAGTAAAGCCGCTCTTTTTTGAGACTCTTCAGGGTTCACTCTATTATTAACCTCTGTGCTGTCTTTTTTACGAACCCATACTCCATTTTTAACCCAATCTGAAATACCAATGAGTTTATCTTTTTTAATTTTAAAAATAAAAACACTTTTATCAGGAATGATCACCAAGCTGTCATTTCTGGTAAAATAATAGCTGCTACTCATTCCACCAATTACCTTTCCGTTTCCATCAAAATTGAATCCCTTATAAAAGGTTTCATTCCCCTCCTCTTCAAAATATCCCTGCAAGGCATTATCTACCTTTTGAGCTGACATAATGGTTATAAAAAAAGTAGAAATAAGTACGAATAATTTTCTCATTTGTTATTTTCTTAATAGCAATATAACGAAATCTCTTTTATCTTTAAATTAATGTTTTATTTAAATCTCTTTTTAAAACTAAACTTAAGCCTGTTCATCAATCCAGGTTCTATAATGTCAACGCCCAACCCGAAATTACTGTCAGCTACCGTATGGTGGTCATTTCTGAACTTCTCAAATTCGCTTTGTGGAATTTCAATATTGACCAATGGATTGCATTCAATATTCACCGTTGCTCCATTTTTAGTTACTTTCTTACGGCTTTTATACTCAAAATAAGGATTATTAATGGTACTTTCCTGAACTGTATATTTTTCTTCAGTATCAATCTTCTGATCAGTATACAGATTAATTTCATACTTCTCTCTGTCGAAATTATGCCAGAATGGTAAATCTTTATGCATAAAATCTCTTGCACTGGCTTTCACTACATTTCTGTCAAAGTACATCAGGAAACGATTATTTTGTGGATCCGTATAGTAAGGATTATCAACAGTAGCCGAGTATTGAATCTTTATTTCATTTAATTTTTTATCATCACTTACCACGTCTATTACTGCATCCTTAAATATGTTTCTTACATCAGTCCCGTTTCTGTCATTAGAATAATTAAGACCATAAAAAAGGAAATTGTTCCAACTGTCTATGATTTCTCTTTTATTAGTAGTTTTAAAATACCTTCTCATCGCGTTGGCACGATTCCCCTTATAAGTAGTTTCCAGGTTCAATTTTCCTGTTACCCCTTGTACATTGAAATCTATTTTTTCATTAAGACAGAAATAGGGAAACTTAAATGGTTTTCTCATCTGAAGTTCCTGATCTCTTTTCACTTCAAGATAATGCATAAAATAGATAAAGCCCCTGTTTTCAATCAATCCGAACTCATCTCTAATGGTAGCATCAATAAAGTATTCCTCACCTTTGTAGTTTACCTTTACCACCACATGATTGAAGTTCAGCAATGAAGGCAGATAATATTTAATATAATAATCTGTGTTGAAATTCACCAGTACAACAGAGGCATCCACTCCGATATAATCAAGGATTACCTTTAATAAAACAGATTTTGCCTTGCAGTCTCCCTGCTTGTTTTCATAGGTTATTGCAGGCTCTTGCGGCTTATGCCCATTCATTTCATCTGCATTAAATATATAGTAGATATGGTTCTGAACATATTCTATAGCAAACCGAAGTTTTTCATCCTGATCATGAATGGCATCCAGTTTTTCCACTACATTGGGAGCAAAATCCTTTAGGGAAGACTTATTGAAAATTTCTTCATAAAAAGGAACAATATAATTGGAAAGATCTTTCCAGTTGCTGTCTGTGGCAAAGTCTATATAAGGAAAAATTTCACGGCCGGCATCTACGGGGTTGATATAATTCTGCTCTTCAATAACGAAGCGCTCACCTTTCTTTAAGTGATTAATTTCCGGTTCCAGCACATTTCCCTGTTCATCTCTGAAAAATGTTTTTTTATAGGCAATGGTCTGTTCACGCTCATTAATAAATGTAAACTTAAAACTACCATACGCCCAGTAATTATCCGGACTTACCCAAACGTATTTTGAAAATTCCTTTCTCAGAAAATCACGATCTGTAAAAGCCTTAATTCTTGAATCCTCCAGTACCAAGACATCATACAGTCTAAGGTCTTTAATGGTAATATTAATTTTTTTATTACTACTCAGAACTCCTCCACTACTTTGATTTTCGCTGTCAAACACCTTAATCTTCGTATCCGGAATCTTATCTATTAAGACCCCATCTCTCAAAACACTAATCCTGTGAATCTGATATATCTCATTTTCTTCTACAATAACATCAGAAACAGAAGCTCTTTCTAAATTTCCCGGTTCATTTAAAGTATAAGCCATGCAGGCATACTCACTATTTTCCTTGTTGCTTGTATAATATTTTTTATCTAAAAAGTAGCAGTAATCCCTCCTTTCATCCGTTTGTTTTCTGGCAAATTCGGAATCTTTGATGCGATCTATAATCTCCTGGTCCCCAATATTCCCCGCCCACATTTCAGGCTTCTGAATCCTGTAGTTTTCAACTTGAATTTGATTATCCATATTTATATTTACGTATTATGTTCTTTGATTATGATTATTAAGAACCTCAAATTAAATGATTAAAAAACTAAAAAACAATAGAAGAACTGCGACAATTCCCGAAAAAGTTCGGCATGGTAATTGCCAAGTATGGTTTAAAATCAAGTTTATGAAAAGTATAGCAACAATTCTAAAAGGGGCAGCACCTGCATTAGCATTATTCGCAATGACACAATGTACAACTACCGCAGGAGCATCCTCAGCAGATGAAAAAACATTCATCGTAGGACCACAAACCGCAGATTGTACAGGAGTAGCTCCTATGAAATGTCTGCAAGTAAAGGAAAAAGCATCAGAAAACTGGACTAATTTCTACACAAACATCGATGGATTTACCTATGAACCCGGATATGAATATGTTTTAAAGGTAAAAACAGAAAAAATTGCCAATCCACCCGCTGATGGTTCTTCCATCAAATACACTTTGGTAAAGCAGGTTTCCAAAACTAAAAAAGAAACGGCAGCCAATGAAAAAACATTTATCATAGGATCACAAACGGTAGATTGTTCTGCAGGAGCAGGACGTATGAAATGTATGCAGGTAAAAGAGAATGCTTCTGAAAACTGGAGCAGCTTCTACAGCAATATTGAAGGATTTACTTATGAGCCAGGTTATGAATACGTTTTGAAGGTAAAAACAGAAAAAATTGCCAATCCACCGGCTGATGGTTCTTCTATCAAATACACATTAATCGAACAGGTTTCCAAAACCAAGAAATAATAATAAAAAACTCCGAAGAAATTTCTTCGGAGTTTTTTTATCTGTAAATCTGAAAAAAAGCTTTTATCAAATAATAATTATGTTCCTTTTATTCAGTCTTTCTGTTTCTTTATTAATATCCCTGTTCTTTTTGAGGGGGTTCAGGATATTTTCCTTTACTTACTTCTCCTACCGTATTGGCTGTAGTCATAGCCACTACAAGATCATTCAGCATATTACTTGCTGCAGTAGGCGAATTGGGAAGAAGCACCAAATTACTTCGGGTACTTGCCCCTACAGAATGTAAGGTATCATAATGCTGCGTTACAACAATAAGTGCAGATGCCTCATGGGAATTGATATCCACATTATTCAGCATTCTTACGGATTCTTCAAGACCTTTTGCAATTTCTCTTCTTTGATCTGCAATCCCCTGCCCTTGTAGCTTTTTAGATTCTGCTTCTGCCTTTGCTACAGCAACAATTCTTATTCTCTGCGCTTCAGATTCATATTCTGCAGCTGTCTTTTCTCTTTCGGCAGCATTGATTCTGTTCATGGCATGTTTTACCTGTTCATCCGGATCAATATCTGTTACCAGTGCCTTGATAATATCATATCCATAGCTATTCATTGCTTCCTGAAGTTCGCCTTTTACAGCTACTGCAATATCATCTTTTCTTACGAAAACATCATCCAATTTCATTTTAGGAACTTCTGCACGTACTACATCAAATACAAAGGATGTAATTTGGTTTTCAGGATTTTCCAAGCGATAAAACGCATCTCCCACCTGATTTCTGATTACCTGATACTGAACAGAAATTTTCATTTTAATGAATACATTATCCAATGTCTTGGTATCAATCATCACATCCAATTGCTGAATTCTAAGATTCAGTCTTTTAGCAATCTGATCGATGATAGGAAGCTTAAGATGCAATCCGGAGTGCTTTACTCCCTGAAATTTCCCAAAACGTTCAATAATAACAGCAGTTTCCTGCTTCACTACAAAGAACGATGCAAATAAAATGATTAGCCCGAATAAGATAACGGGCGCTAGAAAAATACCCATAGTTTAAGTTTTTATAATAAGTAGTAATAATATATGCTTTGTTAAACTATTCAAGCTCATTTTAGTAAGTTGAAACAGTTTTTCATAAATATACTACTTATTTTCAAACTAAACCGTCATTCCGATGTCTATTCCTTTAATTTTTCGATATAAATCTGTCGCATAGTTATCCGTCATTCCTGAAACGAAATCGATAATTCCTAGAACTTTCTGATAGTCTGTACCATGATCATATACAAACTGTCTTGGAAGAAGCTTCAATGCTTTTTTATCGTAGGATTTTCTTTCATCTTCAGGCTTCAGAATGGATGGAATAAAGTGATCCAGTAATTCGTACATTACATTGTACCCTGCATTCTCAATTTCCACAACGGCCTTATGATTGTAAATTTTTTCAATGGAGAACGACTCTATATCTTGCAACGCATTGTTTTCAGATTTATAGATATCCAGAAGCCCTTTATCCAGATTACCTTCCAAAATTGTTTCAAAGTTTTGCTTATAGATCTCAAGGGATTTATTGATTAGCGCATTGATTGCTTTGGCTCTTAAATAAGAGATCTTCTCATTTTCATTGGAAATCGAAGCCAGTTTATTTTTAACCTTATTGATATCATTACTTTCAGATTTTACCAGTTCAAAGAAAAGGTTTTCACAGTCTGAAGTGGATACAATTCCTAATCTGTGAGCATCCTCCATATCAATAATATTATAGCAGATATCATCGGCAGCCTCTACCAGCCATACAAACGGGTGTCTTTTAAAGATATGAGGTTCTTCGCTTTCAGAAATAAGCTGGGTTCCTTTTGCTATCTCTAGGAAGATATCTTTCTCATTCTGGAAGAACCCAAATTTTTTACGATGAATGATTCCTTTTTGTTTGGCTACGGCTTCACATGGGTATTTTGCAATACTTGCCAATGTAGAAAAGGTAAGCTGGATACCTCCCGCATCTTTTCCCTGCTGCTGCTGGGCCAATACTCGGATAGCATTTGCATTTCCCTCAAAATTGACCAAATCTGCCCATTCCTTTTCATTGAATTTTGATTTCAGATCCTTTTCATTTCTTTCAAAATAGCTTGCAATGGCATCTTCACCAGAATGTCCGAAAGCAGGATTTCCCACATCATGGCAAAGACATGCTGCGGCAATTACATTTCCTAAATTATATAGATAAAAATTCTTTGAATCCTCGGTAAGGTCATTTTTATAATCCTCAACAATAAATTCACCAATAATACTTCCTAAACTTCTTCCTACAGAGGATACTTCCAGAGAGTGCGTAAGCCTGTTGTGTACAAAAACACTTCCGGGAAGAGGAAACACCTGGGTTTTATTTTGCAGTCTTCTGAAAGCTGAAGAGAAGATTATTCTATCGAAATCTCTTTGAAAATCAGTTCTTGAAACCTTAGTTTGTGGATTGTTTCCTGTACGTTGATTGGTGAAAATCTGGTTTAAATTCATCATTTTTCAAAATTACTCCAAATTTTGATTTTATGGAATAGTATTTAGATTTTTATTAAAGAGATCTTTCATTCAAAAAATCTATTGCAGTAAATATTTTTCATGGCCAGAAACCCCAAGAAAATAGTCTACATTTGATGTGATACAGCAGAATGAGAAATATTCTTTCATTCCTGAAAATAATTTAAATACATCATTAAAATTCTTTTGTAAATGACAGACAATACATGGCTCGACAGATGGGATGAGAGATACGACAGCGAACAGTTTGCGTACGGAACAGATCCTAATCATTATCTAAAAGAACAACTGAACAAATTAATCCCCGGCAATATCCTTTTCCCAGCAGAGGGTGAAGGACGAAATGCTGTTTTTGCAGCTACAAAAGGATGGAATGTTTCTGCTTTTGACATCAGTGCCAATGGCCAGAAGAAAGCTTTTCAGCTTGCTGAGCACAATCATGTGAATATTGATTATCAGGTGGGAGAATTATCTACTTTAAATTATCAGCAGGAACAGTTTGATGTTATCGCTCTTATTTATGCCCATTTTCCGGCATCCGTTAAATCTTCGATACATCAAATGCTGAATCAGTATCTGCGCAAAGGCGGTTTTATTATTTTTGAAGCTTTCAGTAAAAATCATCTTGAATACATTGCCAAAGATGAAAAAGTAGGAGGCCCAAAAGATATTGAATCCCTATTTTCTATAGATGAAATTAAAGCTGATTTTCCAGATTATAATATTGTGGAACTTTCAGAAACAGAAATCGATCTTAATGAAGGCTTATTTCATAACGGAACAGGCTCTGTTATTCGTTTTGTGGGCCAGAAAATGTAGAGTTAATTAAAGTCTTTATTGATGATTTTATAAGTCAGAATTGAGAAATCCGCCGGCATATTTAGCAAAAAACTCAGCCCTATATACTTCACCAATTGGAATCTCAGCTTCTTCAATATATATATTATGATTATCAAATGAATCAATATATTCTGTATTCACAACATATGATTTACTCACCCGAATAAAGTTTTCTCCGGACATTTTCTGATGGATTGTTTTCAGATTCATTGCGGTGATGAGTTTCTGCTGCTTCGTATGCATTACAACATAATCTTTCAGGCCTTCGATAAACTTGATATCCGAAAAACTGATCTTGTAAAAACGTCGGTCTGCCTTGATGAATAAAAAATCTGCGGTATTGGATTCTACTGTGTTTTTTATCGTATCCTTAGATAAAAGCTCTGTATATAAGATTGCTTTATCTATCGCCTTTTCTAATCTTTGGGGATCAATGGGCTTCAATAGATAGTCTACCGCTTCAAGTTCATAACTCTTTAATGCATATTGGGAATAAGCTGTAGTAAAGATAATCAAAGATCTCTTGGGAAGCATTTCAGCAAACTCCAGCCCTGTTACCATCGGCATTTCAATATCCAGAAAAATAAGGTCTACATCATTGTCTTTAAGATATTCTAATGCTGATGGTGCATTAGAAAATTCACCGAGGATATCAATCTTTGAGGCTTCTTCAATCAGCGATCGCATTTCTGATCTTGCTAAAGGCTCATCATCTACTATAATACAGTTCATTATACAGGGATTTTTAAATTAACGGTATATTCTTTATCTTCTGAGTTGATATTCAGTTCAAAGGTATCATTATACAGCAATTCCAGTCTTCTGGTAATATTGGCAAGTCCAAGTCCGCTGTTTTTCTTATCTGAGACAACATAATCTGGGTTTCTGGAATTTACACATATAAAGTGAAGGAATTTATCTTCAATACTGATCTCTATTTTCACATAGGATTCTTTTCCACTGATATCAACGCTATGTTTTACCGCGTTTTCCACAAAGGTGGTAAATAGGTTTGGAGGTATAAAAGTCGTATTGATTATTCTTTTATCAGTTGCTGTATGAATATCAAATGAAAAATGTTCACGCCTAATTTTTTCAAGGTTCAAAAAATTGGATAGAAAATCAATTTCCGAAGTCAACAAGGTTTTTTCTTCGCTGTTTTCATACAACTGATATCTGAGAAACTCTGAAAGTTTTACAATAACCACAGATGCTTTTGCAGGATCTGTTCTTATTAAAGCCTTTACATTATTCAACATATTGAACAGGAAGTGAGGATTGATTTGGTTTCTCAGCTCATTCAGCTCCATATTCAAAGTAAGATTGCTCAGTTCATTGATTCTTTTGTTATCATTGATCCACTTTTGTAAAAGCTTGATCGTAGTGGTTGTCAGAATAATAGGAATACACATCAACACTCCCTCATAGATTCCCCCTTTTTCATTTTCCCGATGAATATGATCAATCCTGAAATCAGCAAAAAGAGTTCTTAAGCCATATCCTATAATATTAAGCCCCACCACTCCTAATACAACGAGTAATACCAGATAACTGAGGTATCGTGTTTTAAAGAAAAATCGAGGAACCAGTATATAGGTATTAATGTAAACCATGACAATCAATGCCATATAGACAAAGAATAGTACATAAAACTGAACGGTTTCTGAATAAGGATGCCAAAATCTGGAGCTATACAGCAAAAGGAAAAAGAAGATAAGGAATAACAGATGTCTTCGAAATCTATATTTTCTTTCCACCAGAAAGTCCATTACAAATGTTTCTTTAAATTTCCACGGGCTGTATTTCATAGTATGAGGCTAGCTTTATCATTAACAAAAATAGTCATTAACGTAAATTACAACTATTTTATTATACAAAAGCCCGGTTTTATTATACTAATTATGAACATCCTGGATTTTGTATAAAATACCAGCCATTTTGTATAAAAACAAATTCTCAGTTGGATTTTCTCTATTTCTTTGTACTGCTTAAAAAATGCGCATGGAATTAACGACTTTTCACGAACTAACAAAGGAAATATCATTGGAATGTTTTTTTATGACAGAATCTCAAAAGGAAGAAAAAGTAATACAGCTTATCGATTTGCACCACTTTGTAGAGTGTTTTGATCCGAAGATAAAAATTCTGAACTACATTCACCATTCTATTAATATTATAGAACAAAACGGGGAGAAAAAAGGAATTCTGTTTTGTGACCTAAACCACTCTCCCGTTCCGGACAGCAATGCTTCAGAAGAATTCAGAAGAAGACATGAGCTCTCTGAAATCTGGTTTGTTTTTGTAGAGGAAACGTCTGCTTCCAATATGGCAAGCTATACTGATGCTATTATTGAAAACAGTCTGGATATTTTCTATGATAGGATTTTTTCATTTAATTTTTTCCAATCTATAATAAAGAGGTTGAAATAAATGACAGGTAGCAACCCTGAACTGCTGACGGTTACGATATACTAACCTTAATAGATTATAAGTTCATTAATGAATTAATGTGTTCCCATTTTTGAAAATACATTAATAACCACTACCCCAATAATGATAAGCGCTATCCCAATAATGGCTGGTAAATCCGGAACCTGCTTGAATGCTATAATTCCTATCATTGTTATAAATACAATTCCTACTCCTGACCAAATAGCATAGGTAATCCCTACAGGAATCTGGCGAAGCGTTAAGCTCAAACAATAAAAAGCACAGGCATATCCTATTACGGTAACAACAGATGGCCACAGTTTAGAAAATTCTTCTGACTTTTTCAGAAAAGTAGTGGCGATAATTTCAAATATAATAGCCAAGGCAAGAAAAATATAACTGCGTCCCATACGATGTACTCTTTTATACAAAAGTAATAAAACCTATTGCGTTTTTCTCCTTATCATCAATAAAGAATCTATGAAAAGTTAAACGACCTTTTTACATTTCCAATCTACACAAGGTTTTATTGATGAGTCTACACTTTCTTCAAAAACCACATAACAACCTGTTAATAAATATTTTAACCTCAAAAAGGATTAGCATTTATATTTTACCTTTTACAAATATCTCTAAATTAACGCCATAGAGACCAGCAGCTTTCTTTCAGGTTTTGGCACCAATACTTATGTCATGACAGATTATGAAACCTGACAACTGCCAAAAAGATCACCACAAAAAACCACCGGTAAAATAAATTTTGTTAACACAGAAATCTGTTTCTCGCTAAAATTTTACAATCCATTAAATCATTTTACATCGATATTATGCACCGCATTATTTATTATTTGTTTTATCAAGTCTAATATAGAAGTCTGCAAACCGTTAACATTTTTATATTTTTTTCAAGGCATAACAATAAATATATTAATAAATTCATAATAATACATTAACACATTGTAAACAAAAAACCAACATAAAATTAATTAAAATACCTATAACACACTGACATACATCATAGTATTTTACTTTGGCACGTGATTTGAAAGCTGTAATATTGCAATTGAAAGATTGATAAAATAAAGTCAAATAATTAAAAATAATACAAAATGGTAACTTATATCGGTATCGCAACATGTTTAGTAGTATTCTCATCATATTTCATGACAGTAAGAAGAGAAAGAAACTAATCATTAAAACAAAAAGCCTATAGCAAAACTATACTAATTATATTGTTTTATGTTTTTACTCTGAGAAATCAGATCGCTCTTTTACCACTAGGGTAAAAGGGCCCAAAAACATAACAAAAAGATCTTAGTTTCATAACAAATTTTAATATCCAAATGAGAAAAGCCAGACATCTGTTTGGCTTTTCTTTTTGTTTACATGTACCATACGAGCATTAATACTTTCTCTATCCGCTGGCCTATGTATTTATTATCAATCAGGATTTTCAATCACATTTAATAAAGCTTTATCTTTGTTCATCCAAGAATTATTTAATCGTCATCATGAATCTTTACAACCTCATTATTCAAGACAAGGAACAGGTAACCCTTAATGAAGTATTTCTCGATAAAAGCAACAGGGATCATCTTGTACAACTTATTAAGGAAAATACTTACAGCAAGGAGCTTCAGGAATACGGCCTTCCGGTGAATAACAAGATCTTGCTTCAAGGAAGTTCAGGATGCGGAAAAACAATGACCGCAAAGGCTATTGCCAATGCTCTGGGGAAAAATATCATCATTTTAAATTTAAGCAATATTGTTTCATCCCGTATTGGCGAAACCTCCCAGAATATTAAGATGATATTTGATAAGGCTTCAAGAGAAAGATCTGTTCTTTTTCTGGATGAACTGGACCAGATTGGGAAAGCTAGAGGCAGTGACGACAAGGACGTAGGAGAAATGAGAAGGCTTGTGAACACTTTAATCCAGCTTATCGATTATTATCCCGAGGACGCTCTTCTTCTCTGCGCTACCAATCACCCTGAGATCATTGATACAGCTTTATTGAGACGTTTTCAGCTCAAGATCAATTATGAAATGCCATCCAATGACTTTTTGGATACATTCTATGATAAACTGCTTACCCAGTTTCCTGAAGATATGAGGACTATTGAAAGAAAATACTCAATTTCTTTTGCAGAGGCTAAGGATCATGCACTAACATCGGTAAAAGCAGCCTTAATAAAAAAGCTGGAGGCCAAAGAAACCATTAAGTCATGAAAGAAGACATTCTCCATAATCTCGAAATCATTAATATCCGGATAAAAAAGGCGTGTGAAAAAGCAGGAAGAAACCCTCATGAGGTTAAATTATTACTAGCCACCAAAACCGTTTCCGCAGAACGTATCAAAATTGCCCTGGAAAGTGGACAAACCTTAATTGCTGAAAATAAAGTACAGGAACTGAAGGAGAAGTATGAAGATCTAAAGAGTATTCCGCATGAGAACCATTTTATTGGCCATCTTCAGACCAATAAAATTAAGGATATTCTAAAGTATGATGTCTCGTGCATCCAGTCTCTTGACCGTCTGGAATTGGCAGAAAAACTTCATCAAAAGCTTCTGACTGAAAACAAGACCATAGAAGTTCTTATTCAAGTCAATACCTCCAACGAGGAAAGCAAGTTTGGAGTAGATGCTGATAAAGCTATTGAATTGACTAAAAAGGTCTCCGAATTCTCTACATTAAAAATAAAAGGATTAATGACCATCGGGCTTTTCAGTGCAGAAACAGAAAAGGTAAGATTATGTTTTAAGATCCTAAAAAACCTACAGCTGAAAATCCTCCAAGAAAATATTCCTAATGTTGAAATGAATGACCTTTCTATGGGAATGAGCGGAGACCTGGAAACAGCCATTGAAGAGGGAGCAACAATTGTACGTGTAGGAACCGCTGTTTTTGGAGCAAGAATCTATCCGGACAGTTATTACTGGGACGAGGGAAAAATTGAAAATAAAGGAATTTAATAGTAAAAAATCACGATGCCATTCTACTATACATTTGAAGGAGAAATAAAGGTAAGAAAAACATTAAAAGATGTTACTGATGCTGTACAGAATTCTTTTATGGAAAGAGAGGTAGATCATATAAACATTGACGGCAACATCATAACAGGAAAAGACAGTCTCGTGAAACTGGACTTTTCAAACAGATCCCCACTTGTCCTATCTCCGGGTAAGGAATATTTCATCTATAATGAGGATACAAATATTTTAACCTACAAGATAGAGTCCTTTTATCCTATCCTGTTTAATTTGATATACACTGTTATTCTTTTCTTAATTTTACATTTCCTAGTCGGCCATTTGATCATAGAGACTGTAATCCCTACCTTATTTTTTATTCTGATCACAATTTTCAACTACTTTGAATATCAGGCTGTCATTGATAAAATATCCAGAAACCTAAATGAAAAGCTTTAAAATAGCTTAAAATTTAGTCTACAAATTCGGTATACTTTTTGATCATAAAACTTTAAGAACCAAATAAATGCATTTTATGATTAAAAAATTACTCTCGGGCTGTCTATTGATGACGGTATTATTCTTTTTTTCATGTGAAAAAGAAAACACACAGATGAAAAGTGGAATTTCAATTGAAACGATTTCAATGATAACAGTACTCATTATGGGGGTAGCAATCCTGGTTGCCTACAGCTATAAGAGGAGATAGCAAAATAAATATAACAAACAAAAGAATCACCTTTCATTTTTTGGGAGGTGATTTTCGTTGTTATACACAAGGGTCTTTGTTTATATTTGGCTCTTGATATAAAATTAATTTCACATGAAAACCAAAAGCTTTATTATAACTCCATAAAGTACCAAAACTGATACTGAAAGATAAACACATTTTTTTTCATGAGATCTTGCTTAAAATTCACATATAAACAGGTTTTTATATAGTAAAATCACCTGTGTATCAAGTCTATAATTTCTGTTATTTTCTTACAGACATGAAAAATATTCTAACGAACTGCGTGAGATCTTTATACTGTTCTTTATCTTACTGTTTCTATTGAAATCATATGTTTTTCACTAATAGTAAACGGATTATTTGCTATCTTCCTTTTTTAGAAAACATAAAAAAGAAAGTATGAAAACAATTGGCTTAATCGGAGGAATGTCGTGGGAAAGTTCAGTTTTGTATTATCAGATTCTGAATAGAAAAACACAGGAAATTTTAGGAGGAAGTCATTCTTCCGACTGTTTGATGTATTCGGTAGATTTTGGTGAAATTGCGATGTTACAGCATAAAGGTAACTGGGAAGCTCTTGAAAAAAAAATGATCGCGGCTGCCCAAAGATTGGAGCGGGGCGGTGCTGATATGATCCTGATCTGTACCAATACCATGCATAAAATGGCAGAAGCTATTGAGCACAATACAAACATTCCTTTACTGCATATTGTTGACAGTACTGCGGAAGCAATTCAAAAGAAATCATATACAAAATTGGGAATGCTGGCTACCAAATTTTCAATGGAAGAGGATTTTCTGAAAAACCGATATCAAACAAAATATGGTATTGAAACTATTGTTCCCGAAGCGGAACAGAGAAATGAAGTACATCGTATCATATACGAAGAACTCGTACAAGGAATTATTAAAGAAAGTTCCAGACAATACTATTTGAAAACTATCAATGATTTAGTCAATAACGGTGCAGAGGCTATTATTTTGGGCTGCACAGAAATTGAATTATTGATTAAACCGGAGGATTTATCGGTAGATATGTTTCCCACCGCAAAACTGCACGCTGAAAAAGCAGTTGAACTGGCTTTGGCTTGATGTAATTTGAATTCTTTCACTAGTATAAGTTTCTAAGTTGCTGAAATAAAAGTTCTCAATTTCCGAAGTACAATAATGATGATAAAAATAGCTGCCAAAGTCGGAAGACTTTGCACAGCTATTACACGATCTAACGAATTAAATTAGTGAAAATTTAGATTAAGCTTGGAAGAAAAATTCCCTCTTTCACCATAATTTTCTATCTTTACTATTCTATATTTACAATTAAAGCTTTCAAGAAAACGACAAATGGAACGAAAAATACATCAGGGAAGAAATCTAAAGAGATTCAGAGAAATGTTAGGAATCAAGCAGGAAGCTTTAGCTTTGGACTTGGGTGATGAATGGAATCAAAAGAAAGTCTCATTATTGGAACAGAAAGAAACTATCGAAGATCCTTTGCTTAAAAGGATATCTGAAGTATTAAAAATTCCTGTGGAAGCGTTCCAGAATTTTGACGAAGAAGAAGCTATAAATATTATCGCAAGTAATTTTCATGATAACGCAACAGGTGTAATTGTCAATAATTATAATCCTATTGATAAAATCATCCAGCTTCACGAGGAGAAAATTGCTCTTTACGAAAGAATGCTAAAAGAAAAGGATGATATGATGTCCAGACTTGAAGAACTTATTAAAAGGAAGTAAAAGATCGTTTTGAGCTTTGAAATTCTTACGCTTTGTCAGCAATGATATTTTCTCAACAGAATAAAATCAAAAATCCCTTTCATTGCTGAAAGGGATTTGTTATATCTAAAAAAACTCAGATTACATATAAGCTTCAATAGGCTCACAAGTACATACTAAGTTTCTGTCTCCGTAAGCTTCATCTACTCTTGATACAGAAGCGAAGAATTTGTGGTCTCTTACCCACTCCAGCGGATAAGCTGCCTTTTCTCTGCTGTAGGGTTTATCCCAAGAATCAGAAATCACCAATTGTTCTGTGTGAGGAGCATTTTTCAATACGTTATTTGCTACATCAGCCTGTCCATTGGCAATCTCATCAATTTCATGTTTGATCGCAATTAAAGCTTCTGCAAAACGGTCGATTTCAGATTTGCTTTCAGATTCTGTTGGCTCAATCATTAATGTACCAGCTACCGGGAAAGAAACGGTAGGAGCATGGAAACCATAATCCATCAATCTCTTCGCTACATCAGCCACTTCAATTCCTAAAGACTTGAATTGACGGAAATCTACAATACATTCGTGAGCTACTCTTCCATTCTCGTTTGAATATAAGATTGGGAAATGCTCAGCTAAAATTTCTTTTAGGTAGTTTGCATTCATGATAGCATGTCCTGTCGCTTTTTTCAGGCCGTCAGTACCTAACATCTTAATGTAAGCATAAGAAATGTTAAGGATTAGACCAGAACCGTAAGGAGCTGCAGAAATACCATCGATAGCTTCTTTAGTTCCTATTCTGATATTTGCATTAGATGGTAAGAATGGTACCAAGTGCTTAGCAACACAGATTGGACCTACTCCAGGACCTCCACCTCCGTGAGGAATTGCAAAAGTCTTGTGAAGGTTAAGGTGACAAACGTCTGCACCAATGTTTCCAGGACTTGTAAATCCTACCTGAGCGTTCATATTTGCACCATCCATGTATACCTGTCCACCGTGTTCATGGATTAGGTTGGTAATTTCCTTGATGTTAGCATCAAAGAATCCATAAGTAGACGGATAGGTAATCATTACAGCTGATAAATTAGCTGAATGCTGTTCTGTTTTAGCCTTAAGATCTTCGAAGTCGATTTCCCCATTTTCAAGGTTTTTAACAACAACGATCTTCATCCCTGCCATTGCAGCAGAAGCCGGATTGGTTCCGTGTGCAGACTGAGGAATCAATACTACATTTCTGTTGTGGTCTCCTCTTGAGATATGATATTCTCTGATTACCATTAGTCCTGCATATTCTCCCTGAGCTCCTGAATTTGGCTGTAAAGATGTTCCTGCAAAACCAGTAATTTCAGCAAGATCTTTTTCAAGTTCTGCAATCATCTGCTGATAACCACCTGCCTGATCTACTGGCACAAATGGGTGTACACTTCCCCAATCTGCCCATGAAAGCGGCAACATTTGAGTAGCAGCATTAAGCTTCATTGTACAAGATCCTAAAGAAATCATTGAGTGAGTCAATGACAAGTCTTTTCTCTCAAGACGCTTGATGTAACGCATCAATTCTGTCTCTGTATGGTATTTGTTGAATACTTCTTCTGTAAGAATCTCATCCTTTCTAAGGTTTTCTTCCGGAATACTGTATCCTTCTTTTATTTCTAATTTGAAAGTCTGCTTGTCTTTAAACTGAGCGAAAGAAGCCATTAGATAGTTTAATTTCTCCAATGTTGTACTTTCATTGATTGCAATACTTACAACTCCTTCTGTAAAATAGTTAAGGTTAAGTCTGTGATCAAGCATCAACCTTACCAATCTTGCTTTTTCATCCTCAGCCATTACAATTTTCACTGTATCGAAGATAGGCTCTTCTACAGTCTGATATCCTAATGCATTAAGACCATTCTTTAATGCATTAGCTTTAAAGTGAATCTGATCAGCAATATAGTTTAATCCTTTTGGACCATGGTACACAGCATACATACCAGCCATTACAGCCAATAGAACCTGAGCGGTACAAATGTTAGATGTTGCTCTCTCTCTCTTAATGTGCTGCTCTCTTGTCTGTAGAGCCATTCTTAATGCACGTTTTCCGTACATATCCTGAGAAACTCCAATAATTCTTCCAGGAATATCTCTTTTATAATCTTCTCTACAAGCAAAGAATGCTGCGTGAGGACCTCCGTAACCTAATGGAATACCAAATCTCTGTGAAGTTCCCACCGCACAGTCAGCACCCATTTCAGCCGGTGACTTTAATTTTACCAAAGCCATTGGATCACAAGCAACAGCTACCTGAAGATCAAGTTTCTTATATTCTACAATGTTTTCAGTATAGTCAAGAACAATACCGTTTTTCCCTGGATATTGTAACAGCACTCCATAGTAAGAAGCATCAAATGCATGAGTCTTATGGTCTCCTACTACAACTTCAATTCCAAGTCCTTCAGCCTTAGTATTCAAAACAGAGATTGTTTGAGGCAATACAAGGTCCGAGATAAAGAATTTATTAGCTTCCGCTTTTTTCTGATCTTTAGTTCTGTTGTTGAAGAACATATGCATGGCTTCAGCAGCTGCAGTTGACTCATCCAATAGAGAGGCATTTGCCAATCCGAAACCTGTAAGATCACATACTACAGTTTGGAAATTAAGAAGCGCCTCCAGTCTTCCTTGTGCAATTTCTGCCTGATAAGGAGTATATGCAGTATACCAACTAGGGTTTTCAAAGATATTTCTCTGAATAGCTGATGGTAAAAGCGTGTTGTGGTATCCGAAACCGATATAACTTGTATAATCAGTGTTTTTTGATGCCAAGTCCTTAGAATGGTTTAGCATTTCGTATTCCGAAAGCGGTTCTGAGATCTCAAGATCTTTTTCTAAACGGATAGAAGAAGGGATGGTCTGAGAAATTAACTCTTCAATACTAGAAACGCCAAGTTTTTCTAACATCGCCAGTTTATCGGCTTCATTAAGAGAAATGTGACGGCTCACAAACTGTTCTGTATTCATTTTTATTTATTAGATTTTGTTTGTAAAAAGATGCGTAAAATTACAATTTTTTACACGATTGTACAACATCATAAAACCCTAGATAATTCACCCTATCGTTCAGTTATTTTAGATCAATTTGTTTTTAACAGCCATCAGATAGGGTTTTGTTTATTTTAAACAGCAATTATATAGATTATATAAATAATACTTAATAATACTCCCTATTTGTTGTCAATAAAATAGTGAAATATTCATTAAAAAAATTTAAATAATTTTCACTGATTTTAAATGAATCGGGAAATATATTAATTTCATCATTTTACAGTAAATAATATCTTGAAATGATTAAATATGGAGAATTTAAGTTCGAATTATGTTAATTTTTCAAAGTTTTTTAAAGGTCTAAAAAGCCATCCACACTGCTATTGATCAGGTTTTAAGATTTTTATGAAATTTTATTAATTATATTTATTCTAAATTAATATATTTGCAACATGAATATGATTGTCCCGTTTAAAGTTCAGCCTTTGGCTCCTGCATATGCATTCAATAATGAAGAAATGTTCTGTGAAAAGAAATCTTGCTGTAAAAAATTCAAGAAAGGGAAAAGATGTAAGAAGTGCCCGGGAAGAAAGAAAATGGCCTAAGCTATATAAGCTCTTTTATTAGGACGTATAAAGCAATTGCTAAAATTACAATTCCCCAGAACAACATTATAATTTTAGGTTGTCCGCTCCTGTTCACAGCTGTTCTCGGCTGAGATTTAAACATATCCTCTACCGTGTTTTTGAATTTCTCAGTATCATTTTCAAAAACCTCTGTAATGGTAATTCCCTGAACTACGGTTTTATGCAGAAGTGAATTCGTTGCATGAAGTAAAAGTTGGAATTTTCCATCCTTAAATTCCGTGACCTTAAAGATCCTTTCACCATACGGTTTTTCCAATCCGAAAGGCAATACCTTTACTACATCAGCATTACTGGTTTGCCAGTTGATAATAATCTCCTCTCCTTTTTTCGCATGAATTTTACTGGCTGTAAAAGTCTTTATTACGGGCGGAATGTTATATCTGAAACTTCTCTGATGGCTTTCTAAGTTTTGGTCATAGGAATACCTTCTGCTTTGATCACTCAACGTTTCATAAGCCTCCTGAATTTCGCGAAAACGGTCTGCAAAGAAATCATCATTCTCATTCTTGTCGGGATGGTATTTTAAAGACAGCTTTCGATATGCTTTTTTGATGTCTTCTTCTGAAGCATCTTGGGATATACCGAGAAAATAGTAGTAATCTTTCATTGAGCACTACAAAAATAAGGATTTATTTTTTTTTACTTTGTGTTTACTGAAAAAATAAGATCTGTTTTAACCTATCAATATCAACTTTATAATCTAATCAGTCAATTGTTTGAAAGCGTACGAGCGCAAAGTATTTAAAGTAATTGGGTAAGTAAGATATGTGGATTTCATTTGCAATAAAAACCTTCAGATAACATCCGTAACGTTCCATTGAATTTACAGAATCTCACAGATAGTTCCGATTTCAAAATGCAAGTAAATTATAAGCTGAGTTAGAAAAATTTTCAACCATTTGTTTTCATCAGCAATTTTCTGCTTATTATAATATAGAAAAATTCCGGCGCGGGAAGCTCTGCTTCCCGCGCCGGAATTAAACAATTTCAATTTAGTTTTTTACGAATTATGCCTCGCAGGTATTATCTTTTCTGCAGCATTTTGAAGCGAATTCCTTTTTGAATTTTCCTTTTAATGCCTCATACTCTTCATTATTCATTTCTCTAATCTTGTCAGCTAATCCAAAAGGAGATTTTTCTTTGATTCCATATTCATCAAAAATACCTTTGATAAATCTTTTTCTTTGTACTGCTTTTTTAGCGATTAAAGCTACACCCACAACGGCTAGTGCTCCAAGAGCACCTTTTAATGCTGAATTTTTCATTTTTTCAAAATTTTAAATTTTACTACTTCTTGTTTTTTATATAGACGAATGAATTTTAATTTTACTTTACTACTTCTTTAAAATTTTCAAATTATTCGTTGTTTCTGTTGAAGAATCCTCCTGAGCATTTATTTTTCCATACTTCCTTGAATTTTTCTTTTTCTTCGGGTGACCATCCCTCCATGCTCTGTCTCATTTTTCTTTCCTTGAAATCTCTCATTCCTTTACCAAAATGAAAACCTCCGAAAAGGATCTTACTCAAGATCAATATTCCCATCGACTGCCAGAATGTAATGGCCTTTACTCCTAATATTTCCGGAAGTAAACAATTCCACAGCATCATTACAATCCATGTAACGGCTAATAAAATTAATGGTGGACATAAGAATAAAAAAATCCAGCCTTTCTTGTGTTTATGATTCATAATTTCTTTTTCTAACTTTTTAAATCTTCGTATAGTCTTCTCAACCTGTTTCTCAAATGCTTCACAGCATAGTTTTTTCTACTGATGATGGTTTTGATGTTTTCTCCTTGTTCATCAGCGATCTCCTGGAGAGTTTTGTCGTTTAGTTCATTTTCTACGTAAACCAGCCTTTGTTTCTCAGGAAGTTCATCCAGTGCTTCAAACAGTTTTTTCCAAATTTCATCCTGAAACATTTTCACTTCAGGACCTGCGCTGTCATCCATCAATAAAATATCCTTGATGGAAAAACTTCCGTCTTCATCTTCATAAACAAAATCTTCAAGATTTTCTGTTTTCTTTTTACGATAACGGTCCGTAATTTTATTCGCGGTGACCCTGTAAAGCCAGCCTCCCACATTCACAATCTCGGAAAGATTGGTAATGCTGCTGAACTGATACCACACTTCCTGCAGAATATCTTCCGCATCCTCTGTGTTTTTCACTTTGGGACGAATATAGGACATCAGCTTTCCTCCGTAGTTGGAAACGGTCTGCGAGATGATGCTTTCTTTCTCTTTCTGTGGCATTGTTATTTTTTCGACAACCTCCATATTGCTATGACGACTGTCTTCTTGGTTTTACTTTAATAAATTTATAATATTTTTCTTAGAATTCAATTTTTCTTGTATCCATCGGCCTTCCATTTCAGAAAATATTTCCCTTGCATTTATATACTTAGCCCCCTGCATTTCTTCCAACTTCTAATTTCCCAATAATAACAAAAAAAGAAACGGAAGACACAATATCCTCCGTTTCCATCATTATAAAAATTTTAAACTTACTTAGTCTTATTGAAATTCTCAGCAAAGAATCCTAGCATCGACTTATAAAATTCAATTCTATTCGGCTCCTTTCCAAATCCGTGCCCTTCGTCATATTTTACCATGTAAGGTACTTCAAATCCTTTAGCACGCATAGCCTTTACAATCTGATCAGATTCATTGATATTTACTCTAGGATCATTGGCTCCCTGAACTACAAACAATGGTTTCTTGATCTTATCAATCTGGAAAACAGGTGAAACTTCCTTGGCAATTTTAGCTTCTTCAGGGTTATCCAAATCATACCAGATTTGTTTTACCATTTCTTTGTAAGGTTTCCAGTATTCCGGGAACGATTCGAAAAATGTAAAGATATTAGAAACTCCTACATAATCCACTCCACAAGCATATAAATCTGGTGTTTTGATTAAGCCCATTAAGGTAGCATATCCTCCGTGACTGCCTCCATAGATTGCGATCTTATCTTTATCTACCCATCCTTGGCTGATGGCATATTTCACACCATCTTCTACATCATCCATTGCTTTTCTTCCAATCTGCTTATACCCTGCTTTTTGAAATTCTTTTCCATAGCCCCCTGAAATTCTAAAGTTTACCTGAAGGGTAGCATAGCCTCTGCTTGCAAACAGCTGGCTTTCCGGATTGAAGCCCCAATCATCTCTGATTCCCTGAGGCCCACCATGTGGATTCACAATTAAAGGAACCTTCTTGCCTTCCAATGCTGCTTTAGGCAGGGTAATATAACCACGAATTGTTAGCCCGTCTCGGCTTTTGAATTCAATTGGTTTCATTTCTGCCATATCCTCTTCCTTCAACTGTGGCATCAGGTTATAAAGAAGCTTTGTCTGCTTGGTTTTTGTATCATACTCATAGTACGTTCCATATAGCTTATCGCTTCCCACTACTACGAGAAGTTTATCATTATTATCATCTGAAGAAACGATACCAAATTCTTTGTCTCCAAACTGAGATTTTAGCTTATCATCAATTTCTTTATAGAATTTACTTACCGGAACAGTTTCTCCTTTTACGCCATTATAACTAACGTAGTCCAGTTCATAATTTCTGTTTTTACCGGCAACATTTATTGAGCTTACATCATATACCGGATTGGAGTAAACTTCTTTGATTATCGCATTTTTCTTTAGATCATATAAAACAATTTTTGCTTTATCACCGTCAAGATTAGTAACTACATAAGCTTCGTCCTTGTTCTTGGAATTATCATTAAACCTGATTATACTGAATGTATCAGACCAATCTGCTGACTTAATCAGATTGAATTTTCCTGTCTGGAGGTCTTTATAGTAGGTTTTTGTTGTTAATCCGTTTTCAAGAATAGTATACCCTCTTAAATTTCCATCTTTATCAAAAATATAGTCGTCAATAGGGCTATTGGCATCTTTATTTTCATACAATTGAGTTATGTCTCCCGTTACGAAGTTAACTTTATAGGGTTCAAAGATTTGTTTATTGTTCTTATTCATTGTAACTACAACGAAGTCTGTGTCTTTTATAGGAATAATTGAACCTAATGTAATTCCGTCAAATGGAGTTAAATCCTTAAGATTACCCCCATTAATATCAGCTGCATAAAGGTGTATATTTTCATTACCTCCTTTGTCCTGAGTATAGAATAAACGATTCTTATTCAACCAGCCATAGGCTTTTATCAAATCATCTTTTTCCACAATGGCCTTGGTAATTTTTCCTGTACCTAATTCTTTAACATAGACATGATTTTTACTGTCTTTGTCTTTTTCTTTATAGGAAAGGAATTTTCCATCTGGTGATATTTTAAATTGGGAAGCTTTTGGTCTCGCAAAGTAATCTTCAACTTTATACTTAAAATTTCCTTTGTCAGAAGAAACAAGTTTCTCAAGATTAGCCTTATTAGACGGAAGTGTGGGATCTCCCGGAAGTTTTGATGTAGAACTCTGTGCATTCATCATAATAGCGGAAAGTACAATATAAGCTGTACCGAAAATTTTGGAATTTAAATTCATAACTTATGCTTTAAAGTTAAAACTATTGGCTGCATTTAATCTTTTAATTGAAAAAAATTAAAGCTTTTATATATAAGACAACTTAAACCTCAAAACGTTACATAATTTAAGCATTATTTTCTAAAAAAAAAATCAAATAAATAAAAAAGACAGCTTTAGAAGCTGCCTTATATCTAATGTAAATAAATTCCAAAGTACCACGTCCATGCTATTAAAATGATCTGCATAGGAATCCTTTGAACATACAGATACCGCATCCCCGGGCCAGTATAATCAGCCTTAAAAATATTAATATCCTTTTTGGAGGAATTGATGTTAGCCATAAAAACCAATACGTAAAAAATGATCAATAAGATTGCAGTCATCTCCCGAATGGATGGAATCATTAAACCTATTCCTGCAGCAATTTCTAAAAGTCCTGTAACATATACCCAAAACATTTTGCCTGGAATAAAATCAGGGATCATCATTGCCATCCCTTTCTGAAACTTAAAATGTGAAAAACCTGTACATATGATAAATACAGCCATACCAAGGTTTCCTGAGAATAAAAAATCCGGCTTTCCCTGAAACACCGTGGTTCCAAGCAAAGCCAATATAAATATACCGAATAGGATTACTAATAATTTCATAGGTATTTAAAATCAAAGAATGTAAACTAAACTGAAGTAAGATTGACTCCTTCTGCCAGGCTTTTTACCACGATCAATCCTTTTGTAAAACCTGTATTCATATGGTCACGCCATTGTTTTTCAACCTGAACCTCAGCATGAAGTTTTGTTTTTCCCTCATAGTCGGTGAGAAAATACTTTTCAAAGCAGCCATTCCACTCCATTACTTCTTTGCTTTGGGTATCTTCTATTCCGTTTTCTATCATTCCCAGATGTTTAAAAACTATTTGGTTAGGTTCATCCAGACTGTCTATAGTAGAGACCATTCCATCTCCCTTGTCATTTAGAAAGTACGTTTTACCGTCTACTTTCCAGTCAGACTTCATGACAGATGATCCTGCACCGAAATACTGCGTCCATACACTATATGTTTCAGGGCTCCAAAGAATATCCCATACTTTCTGTAAGGGCGCATCGATTATTGTTTCGTAAGATAGGGTTTCCATATTTTAAAATTTTGTGATTAATTACCATATTTCCCAACCCATCTGACTTACTTTCAACTGATTTAAAGTTGATTTTCCGAAAGATGCTTAATAATCATTTGTGCTTTGGGAAATTTTTCTTCAAAAAACGCCTTAAACTCCTCAGGGGAGTGAATTTCTGTTCTCAATAAGGTTCCGTTATCATTTTCTACTAAAAAGTAGGTTTCTGTAGCATCTCCCCAATTCTTTGGAACCTCAATACCATCATAAATCTCACCCAGATGTAGAAACTTTATTTCCTCATTAGGTATAATTTTTTCAATTCTACTGTACATCCCATTATGCTTGGGATCAAAAAACTTTATGATATTATTTTCTTCCAGAGTTCCCTCATAAAAAGAGCCTTCTGCAAAAGCAGTTGACCACTGTCTGTAGGTAATATCTCCCCAAAGAACACTCCATACTTTTTCAGGTTCCGCATTGATCTCTATTTCATATGATAATATTTCCATAAATATAAATTTGAATTTAATGTTAAAATAAATGATAACTCATTGAAGCTTAACCTCCGACAAAGTCACCCCCATTAATATGAATAACTTCCCCGGTAATATAACTGGCATCCTTAGAGGCAAGGAAAACATAGGCTGGGGCTACTTCAGAGGGCTGGCCTGCGCGCTTCAATGGAGTATCTTTTCCAAATGTTGAAAGATCATCAAAAGCTTCTTTTACAAGCGGGGTCCAAATAGGTCCCGGAGCAATTCCGTTGACCAAAATTTTCTTTTCAGCAAGATTATCCGCCAATGATCGGATGAAAGATAAAACAGCTCCCTTTGTAGCGGCATAATCAATTAGATGATTGCTTCCGCGATAGGCTGTAACAGATGTGGTACAGATGATTCGGCCTCCGCTTTCCATCAATGGAAGAAAATTTCTGGTGAACGAAATCATAGAAATGATATTGGTATCAAATGTATCCTGAACCTGTTCATCAGAAATTTTTTCCAGACTGTTTTTCGAGGTATGAATTCCTGCGTTATTGACCAGAATATCAAGCTTCCCCCATGTTGATTTGATCTTTTCTGTACATTTATTCCTAAATACTTTCCTTGTAAGATCTCCTTTCACTAAAAGACATTTTTGTCCTTCCTTTTCAACAAGTCTTTTGGTTTCCTTGGCATCACGGTCACTTTCCTTATAAATAATGGCAACATCTGCACCTTCTCTTGCAAAATGAACAGCCACTGACTGCCCTATTCCGCTATCTCCTCCTGAAATAACAGCCTTTTTGCCCTGTAATTTTCGGCTTCCCTGATAGTCATCCCGGATTATCTCCGGAAATTGCCCGTCTTTAGGGACCTTTGATTTAGATTTTGATTTGTTCTGTGTTTTCATATGCAAATCTTTTTCTAAATAGTATCAAACAGTAAGCCGAAGTTTTTTAGGAATTATATGCGTCTTCTAAATCCTGAATAATTATTTTCTGCATTTTCATCATGGCCTGAACTACGTTATAAGCTTTTTCCTGATTAGAATCGTTCATTAATTGGATAAGTCTTTTAGGAACAATTTGCCAGCTTACACCATATTTGTCTTTTAACCAACCACACATACTTTCTCTTCCGCCATTTGCGGTAAGCGTATTCCAATAGTGATCGGTTTGTTGCTGATCATCGGTCATCACCACCAATGAGGTTCCCTCATTAAAGTCAAATTGATGATCATAGGAATTATCCATACAGAATAAAGTATAGTTGTCAATTACAAAATTGGCATGCTGAACATTTTCTGCAGGCTCCGGAATAGGATGTCCCTCGCTTCCATCACCATATTTTAAGACATTTCCAATGCTTGAGTTCGGGAAAGTTTGGGTATAAAGTTCCATTGCTTCTTTGGCCTTACCATTGTTTTGATGAATAAACATCATAGTGGGAACTATTTTTTGGCCCCCAGATTTTTCTCCCAGAAACAATTGCCACGTCACCCCATATTGATCCTGAACCCATCCATATTTTTTACTCCATGAATAAGAGCCTAGTTCCATCAAGGCAAGCCCTCCATCCAATAACTGATCCCAATATTTCTGAACCTCATCTTCTGTATCACAGATTACCATAAATGAAATGGAAGGATTCTTTTTAAACTGCGGCCCTCCATTCAAAAGCATTATTCTTTGCCCGAACAGATCAATGTTCATCACAACCGGGGTATCTGCAGTAATCTCTCCTCCAAAGACTTTGCAGTAAAATTCTGCAGATTGTTTGGCATCTCCGTCATACCAGAGGCATGGGAAAATATCTTTATTCATAAGTTTCAATTTTAAAATTGGCTTTATATAGTTTAATTATTTTGTCTTGTCTATTATTAAGTTCAGAAAATCAGTAATATTATAAATCTGTGCAATCCGTAAAACCTATGTACAAATAAAAGAATAGAAATTTTGTTGCAGATCAAACCCATGCATCTTACCACGATTGATTCTTTTCTATGAAAACATAAAGCAAGAGAAATCTTATGTCTTTACACTTAAAGAAATAATCTCTCTTTATTTGCAACGACACAATAAAAAATTTGACTTTACTTTTTATGCTTCCTTAAAAAAAAACTGATTCTCCTTCATATGGTCTTTTAATTTCATCATTGCGTTTTTTCCAAAACCATGAAGCTGCAGAATTTCCTTTTCGGAATAGTCTGACAGTTTTTCCAAAGAATCTATTTTTTCTTTTTTCAAGGCTTTTCTTGCCGGGATTGCAATCACACCAAGAAGAAAATCCTCTTGGGGATCATAATTAATAGCATAAATGGAATTCAAACTCTTTGACATGATAACTAAATTGATCATGGCTACACAAAATATTTTTAGTGATTCTCTACATATTTATGGAAATTATTGAGAATAGCATACCAGCCATCTCTTTGCATTTCCACAGAATTTTGTTTTTCCGGATCGAAAATTTCAATAACCTTTGTTGTATTTTCATCAATCTTATCAAAGATTACTTCAACTTTTCTTCCATCTTCCATATGGTACTTAATTTTCTCATGAGGAACAACTTCATCATACACTCCTTCAAAGTCAAATGCGAAGCTTTTATCCTTTGCTTCCATCCTGTTTTTGAATTTACCACCTACTTTCAGATCATTCTCTGAACTGGGACACTGCCAGGTTTCATGGGCAAAGTTCCATTTTGTAATATGCTGAGGTTCATTGAAATAATTCCATACTTTCTCAACAGGAGCTAAAATTGTAATGTCTATTTTAATTGGATCCATTGTTCTACTTTTTAGTGATTGGAATAAAAGAGCTGCCCACAACAGGCACCTCTTTTATGGTTAGTTAAATATAGCAAATATAAGATTACTTTGTATACTCTTCATTATAATTCACCATCCAATGAACGCCATATTTATCCTGAAAGCTTCCAAAATAGTCACCCCAAAACTGATCTTCAAGGGGCATTTCTACATTCCCGCCCTCAGAAAGTCCTTTAAAAATTCTTTCTGCATCAGTTCTTGAATCAGGGAAAATAGAAACATAATTGTTATTTCCTACCGTTAAGGTTTGACCAAAGCCCGGAACAATATCTGAAGCCATTAAAAGGTCACTTCCTATAGGTAGCGCAATATGCATCACTCTGTTTTTTTCTTCTTCTGAAAGATTTTCGGTCCCGGGAGCATTTCCCATTTTATGAACTTCCCCTACAAACTCTCCTCCAAAAACAGATTTGTAAAAGTTGAACGCTTCTTCAGCTGTTCCATCGAAATTTAGGTACGGATTTAATTTTGCCATGATTTTTAATTTTACGTGTTATTGTTTATTTGAAACACAAATGACAAGGATCATTCTATAATTATATCAATGCCAGTCATGTTATTTATGATTTCAATTGGTTAAAAACTGCTCTACTTTTGTCACTGTAAAGTCGATTAAACTTTTATTGATACTCTCATCAAAGTCAGCCATCATATACGTTCCATGAGTCGCGGGAAGTATCATTAACCTCGAATCTTTTACCAAACGCCACATCGCCATTGTATGTTCCGGCTTCATCACATCTTTATCTCCACTAATGAACAAGACTGGTGATTGTATCGATGTAAGGACTTCATCTTCCCAATCTTCAAAGGTTTGCATCCTTTTGCTATCCTTATCAAAAAGGTTTTCCAGTTTTGAAAAATCAGGATTGAGATTTAAAAAATTTATTTTAAATGGTTCAGGCATTGATTCAAAAGTGGCTTCCTGCATCGCCTCAAAGAAACCATCCATCATGCCTTCTTTTTTATAAAATGCAGATGCAACAATCAATTTTTCTACAATATTCGGATGACGGTGAGCAATCTGCATCACGGTGTTTCCACCATTGCTGAATCCCCAAAATGAGGCTTTATGAATGTTTATTTCCGTTAAAAGAGCGGCAATATCATCTGCATCCTGTTCAAATGTTTCGGGAATATCGCGATGCTCACTTCGTCCGTGATTTTGAAGATCAATTCCAATAAGCTGAAACTTATCTTTCAGCCTTGTGATGACTTCTTTAAAATCATACACAATAGAAGAACCACCACCATGAATAAGCACTAATGGCTTTCCAGCTCCATATATTTCATAATACAACTGTATTCCATTAACCCTTTTATAACCTTTTTCTACAGGATTCATAGATTAGTAATTAAGGTTTTCATCCACATCATACTTCATTCCCGGATAGTTTAAGATTCTACGCATTAACCCTATCTGCCCGCAGAGATAGTCTTCACGCCCAATACACATGCCTGCAAAATTGAGCTTTGTTTCTTTTATAAAAGGAATGTTCATTCCTATTTCAAAGATCTCATCCAGTTCTTCATCAGTTACTTCCCATAGTTTCTGATAAACTTTTGGAGAAATCTCATGGAAATTCTTCTTCAGATCTGCCAGACTTGGATATTTAATGTTTTCATCCAACGCTTTTCCTTGAAAGAAAAGATCATTGTTTGGATCCTGTTCCTGCAGTCCAAGAACCCAGCCCAAGCCGTAGCGCATATTTACAAAGTTCCCTGCCATCCAAACAATGTGATTGGTTTTGTTTTCAATTCTTTTCAAGCCATCTTCTTCCGAAATACCATCCAAAACATTCATAAAGCCTTGGGTATGCATTCTGTAAGCCGGAATGATGAGTTCTATTTTTTTTGATTTTGGTGTGTCCATTTTATTATTTTTTATGGATTTAAAACTAGATAATGGAGAACGTAAAGACAGAGATTTCATTTCCAAAAAATCTTTTATTCTTTTATTCTATCGTAGATTTTATACTATCATCGTATGGCTCCGGGTCTTCCTAGGATTCTTCGGAGATACCCCAACTGCCCGCCATGATAAATTTCGTGGAGACAGAGTGTTGAAATATCTTTAACATTCTCTTCCTTAAAACTTTCAAGAATATTCAATTTTGCTTCAAGTTTATCTTGTGATTGCTGAAGATATGATTTGAGTTCATCAAAATTTATAAACTCTGTTTTTCTGTCCCAGGCAATTTCTCCTCTATTGTAACAGGAAAATTTTTCGCTGTCCCAAATTGACTCTTCTCCTAAAATATTCAATAAGCTGTTTCTGATGTAGATCAAATGTCCCAGTATCCAATTCATACAATTAGCCTCATCGTTAGGAAAAATCATTGATTCTTCATGGGTAATTCCCTCTGTATTTAAAGAAACAATTTTGAGGCTGCTAAATATTTGGTTTTTCACCAATTCTATCTCATTCGACTTTGTTTCCATATTTCTAATGTGATGTTGAGAACTGATAAATTATTCTGTAGGGATCTGAGAAGCATCTGCATGCATCACCTCCCACTGATGACCGTCAATATCTGCAAAAGCACTTTGATACATCCATCCATGATCCATGGGTTCACTATATTTTGAGCCTCCGTTTTCAACGGCTGTCTTCACGATCTGATCGACTTCTGCACGGCTGTCTACTCCAATAGCAAGAAGTACCTGCGTGGTATCTCCTTTAGCATAAGGCCTATTGGTAAATGTTTGGAAAAATTCTTCTTTCAAAAACATGGTGTAGATATAATCTTCTTTCATTACTACACATATTGCTTTGTTATCTGAAAACTGCTCGTTAATGGAAAACCCAAGCTTCATCCAGAATTCTCTGGTTTTTTGTACGTCTTTTATCGGTAAATTGACATAGATTTGATTGATTTTCATTTTTATAATTTTTGGTGTTAAACTTTATATCAAAATTACCAAGGTGTTATGAAAATCTACTTGTCATAGGGCAAGAATTAATTTTTCTTGGGATGCGAGACCAATTCTTTACGTATTCTGCTGAGGGAAGTATCTGTTACTCCAAGATACGAGGCGATCTGCTTCAAAGGAGCAAACTGTACTACTTTGGATTTCTGTTCCAGTAGATTCAGGTATCTTTTGGTAGCAGAAAGGGTAAACATTTCTACAGACCGCTGCTTATAAGCAAAGAGTTCCTTGGACATCCATGATCTCCCCCACTCTCTTAGATTTGGAATTTTATGGAATAATTCCTGAAAGGTATCGTAATCCAGCTTCCAGCATTCGCAATCTGTAATGCAGACAATATTTTCCTGAGACGGAATTCTTTGAAACATAGATAAAACCTCAATAATCACCTCATTTTCTACAAAAAAGTGGGTGGTTACCTCATTTCCGTTGAAATCATTAACAAATGAGCGGGCCAATCCGCTATCCAGAATATAGTATTCATTGGCTGTTTTTCCTTCTTCAAGAATAAAGTCACCTTTTTGAAACGATGTTTTTTCATGTGCCTGAAATATTTCCTCAAGCTCTTCCTGAAAGAAAAATGGAAAATCATAGCATATTTCTAAGGATTTATTAGTCATCAGGTCAAATTTTTTAAGACTTTAAAAATAGAATTTTTAATTGAAACGAAGAAAACAAATATTAAACAAAATAATTTTTTATCCTATTTAAAATTACATATTATGCTGAAAATAAATTATTTTTATAAATAAAAATAATTAAACAGACGTTTTATTATTTTATAAAAGTAATATCATAGTGACGTTTAACCACTCTGTCAAATCTGTAATTTGTCACCCTCAGAGGGTATGATTGGTTATGCATTTTTTATCTTTAGTAGAAATCTATTCTCTCTAAAACAAGGATAGCTGAATACCATTAGAAGAATTGGGTTTCTTAGCATCTCCAAATACTGTCTTACCACCAAAGCGCCATGAATTTTGTCTTTCTTCTTCAATGACTTCCTGAATATCAAAATCCGGGGTAAAGTCTTTCTCCGCAGTGGTTATTATTTGATGAAGCTTATTTAATGTATTCAATTTATCGGAGTTGCCGAGTTTGGACTTTTCTATTCCTCTTCTTAGGATACTGATACTTTCATCATAAGTATTAATCGGAACCGGAAAAGGATGACCATCCTTACCTCCATGGGCAAAGGAAAACCTTGCCGGATCAGCAAATCTTGCCGGAGCACCATGAATTACTTCACTCACTAAGGCCAATGACTGCATTGTTCTGGGGCCTACTCCCTCCAACATCAACAAATCCTCAAAATTCTGCGGCTGTTGCTCTCGGGTAACATATAAAAGCGCTCCCAGGCGTTTAAGATCAACATCGGAAGCCCGAACATCATGATGAGCAGGAAGAATCAGCCTTGAAAAATCTTTCATTACCTCTACAGAATCTGTGTGGGAGATATCCAGAATTCCTTTTCGATTTCCTGCCGCTTCTGAATCGGTAAGGTTTAAAATATGCCCTCTTGAAACTCCACTGATTCCTGTATGTGGCTCTTCTACAAATGAATTTATGTTTTCGGAATGCCAATGATAACGTCTTGCTGTTCCGTCAGATTCATGCATTCCCTGTTGAATAACACTCCAGTTCCCATTATCTGACAGGACAAAATTATGCAGGTATAATTGATAGCCATCCTGAATCGCTGTATTATCTACCTTAGCAGAAAGCTTACTGGCTCTTACCAGTTCGGTACCGTTGAGACCTGTTTTTTCGGCAATTTGAATGAGTTCTGATGGGGTTTCTCTGGAGAACTTCCCTTTCCCACCACAAATATAAAGCCCCAATGATTGAGAATTGGGGTTAATGGAGCGTTTCAAGGCTCCCATAACAGAAGTGGTAATACCTGAAGAATGCCAATCCATTCCCATTACTGCTCCAAAACTCTGGAACCAAAACGGATCTGCCAGACGGCGCAGCACCTCATCTTTACCGTAATCCATAAGAATAACTTCAATAATAGAGAGCCCAAGAACAGACATACGCTCATACAGCCACGATGGTACTTTACCGTAGTGAAGAGGCAGATCTGCAGTTCCTGAACGTTTCATTCTATTTTTAAAATGTAAAGGTAGGTTTTATTCATCTTAATTTTTAATGATCAGGATCATTTATTCTGCCATAATTCATCAACTATCGGATCAGGCTTGTAAAAGAAAAGTTGACATCTCTCATTTCCAATTCATTTTTACTGGACTCAAGTTGTGCTTCTTTGGCATAGATAAACATTTTTTGTTCATAAGCATTAATGGCTTCGGATATAGTTTGGCAGTTCCTTTCTGTTAGATTTTCTGATAAAATTAAAGCATCCCTTAGTCCTGTATTTACTCCTTTCCCAGCAAAAGGAGGCATAAGATGAGCGGCATCTCCAATAAGTGTTACAGGCAAAGAACGATTATTTTTCCAAGGTTTGTCTAATGAAATTTTCCTCGTTGGTAGCCCCACAAAAAAGGAAGTTGAAAGAAATAACTGCTGATAAAGCTCATTCCATAAGGAGAATCTTTCGGAAAGAAATCTACGAACCTGTTCTGTATTCTGAAAATCCAAATCACAACCATCTTTCCACTCTTCAGGCTTTTTGAATATGACTCCATAAGTCAAGGCACCGTTATTATAAGGGTTGGCTACCAATAAATTCCCTTCATGGGCTGCCATTGGTCTTTTCCCGTCACACCAATCGAAAAATTCGGGACATGTTTTCTCAGGCTGTGGAATATCTCCCTGAATAATAAAAGTTCCGGTTTCTTCTACTTCAGCATCTGTCACATATTTTCTTACTTTGGACATTCCTCCGTTGGCACCAATAACAAGATCGGCATTCACATCAGGTTTGTCTTTAAAATGAAGCAGCCATTCCCCGTCATTTTCTTCCATTCCGGTAAAATTCATATCCCAGATTACCGTATGATCCGACAAACTATCAAGCAGTATTTCTCTCAAATGATTTCTGTTGATTTCGGGATTGTCATATTGGTTTTCGGGCGTAATTTTTTTTGTAAAAAGAATATTCCCCTGTTCATCAGCAATATTGATTCCCATAGGTAATGCCGCAGCATAATATTGATCAAGCAGTCCTGCTTTTTCCATTGCTTTCTGCCCTGACTCCTGATGAAGATCGAGGGTACCACCCCAGACTCTTGTCTGTGCATTCACCTCTCTCTCATACACGTTTACTTCAACACCTTTCTGTTGTAATAAAATTGCCATTGTTAAACCAACTGGTCCGGCACCGATGATGGCTATTTTTTTATGATTAAGTACCATAATGTTGTAATGTATTATTATGTTACAAAATTCCGGAATACAAGGGTATCATGCTTGTACAAATGCGACAAAATCATTGCTTAAGGTTTGTTTTCTTTTTTTGGCTTCCCTCGCAAAAACAGCAGGTGTAATACCGCTGTACCGCTTAAACTCTCTGCTTAAATGAGATTGGTCTGTATATCCAAATTCCTGTGCAAGTGCTGCAATAGAAGTCTTGGGAGCATGCCATAAATGGTTTCTTATCTGTTCAAAACGCATAATTCCGGATACCTCTTTTACCGTATGTCCGGAAGACTGTTTAAATTTTCTTTCTAATGTTCGGGTTGTTGTATGAGCAGAATCAGCCACCTGATGTACAGAAATAGCACCATCGTTTTTTCTCATAGCCGCTCCTGCTTTGAAAAGGAGACTGTCTATTGTAAGGTGTGCGTGTAATTTTAGAAAATATTGTTCTACCTTAGAAATAGCTTCTTCAATTTTTCCCTGAGTAATATAATCATTCAATACAGATTGAAGCTGTGCAACAGGATGTTCGAATGTATGGACTCCGTTTTGAGTTTTTTCTGACGAAAGCCGCAGTAAATCAAAAACAGCCCATGGGAAGCACCGGATCCCAATAATTTCCAGCTGGTTCTGAGCATAAAAAAGAGCAGGCTGATTGAGCAGCCCCATAATAAACGGAGAAGGTAAAGTCTGTAGTATTCCCTGATGAGAAATACTGCATCCACTACCAAAATGAAAGATAATTTCGGCATAACCATCCGGTAGTACGGTAAATACGGACGGTTCTTCACCATAATCTCTTCTGTTATACCAAAAGCATTTTATGGTATCCTTAAGTTCTTGGGGAACTTCAAATTCCTGATGTATATTGGAGAACATAGTATATTGACTATCAGTTATGCATACAAGCAAAATCAATCATGGGAGTAGAATTCCAGATCTTTATGTTTTACTTCATCAAACTTTTCATTGAAAATAATTTTATTTCCAAAAGGATCATTTACAGTGAAAGATACTGCCTCATAAAAGGTTTTTTCAAGTCCGGGACGATTGTATTTATAATTTTTATCGATGAGTTCTGTGTGATATTCCACAACGCCTTCTCCCCAGATAAAGATACTACTTCCTGGGCTTGCATCGCCATGATGCTCACTCAGGTGAAAAACCATGTTCTCTTTTTTCACCTCAATGTAAACAGGAAAATTTTCTTCGAACCGGTGTTCCCAGATGATTTCAAACCCTAGCCAGTCAACATAAAATTCAAGCGTTTTCTGGTAATCAAAAATTCTGAGTACAGGGATAATCTGCTCTGCTTTCATACGATGATGTATTTATAGATGAGAAAGAATATTAATTAATTTTCCAAACGGATCTTTTACAAAAAACCTGCGAACCCCCCAATCCTCTTTGGTGATTTCATAAGTGATTTCGAAGCCTGCATTTTTCATTTTATCATAGAGTTCATCTACATTATCCACTTCAATGGAAAGATCGGGAACTTCCGTATTATTTCCTCCTTGTTCGGCAAAACTGATTTGAATTTTTGCATCTTCATGGTTACCCAATGTTTTGATCCAGCCATGATCCATCAAAACATTCAGTTCCAGAATATCCTGATAAAATTGATTTGCTTTGGAAAGATCATCCGTTTTAATATTGGCTACAATTCTTTTTACCATTTTGCACTCGTTTTTCCATTAAAAAAGGTCTTGTGAAATTACGTAAAATTTCACAAGACCTTATAAATTATTGTGTCGTATATTGTATTAAATTGAAGCAGCAGCTTCTAAAATCAACTGAGTAACTTCTTCAGGATGTGATGCCAATGAAGCATGTCCTGCATCCAGCGTAATTATTTTCTTAGGCTGAAGGCGTTCTGCCATTTCTTTTTCTGTTTCAGCCGGAATCATACGGTCATTCGATGAAATTTGATACCAGCTTGGTTTTGTTTTCCATGCCGGTTCTCCAGCCACATCACCAAAACACTGCCCGTGAATCGGTTTTTGTGACAATGCCATCACCAAGGCTTTTTGATCATCTAAATCTTGACAGAAAGCAGATTTAAATTCATCATATTTGATCCATAAAAATCCTTTGTTATCAGGATAAATACTTGCCCCACCCGGAGATTCTCTTCTTCCTAAAAGGGATCCTAAACTATCTCCTGCATCAGGGGCAAAGGCTGCAATATAAACCAGTCCTGCCACTTTCTCATGATGTCCCGCTCCTGAAATTACAGCTCCTCCATAAGAGTGTCCTACCAAAAGTACTTTTCCATCCTGAGCATCGATAAGATCTTTCGTTTTATCAATATCGTTCTGCAAAGAAGTTAAAGGGTTTTGAACACTTCTTACTTTATAACCTGCCTTTACCAGTGACGGGATAATGTATTGCCAATGAGAGCCATCTCCCCAGGCTCCGTGTACCAAAATAATAGTTAAATCTTTTTGTTCCATAATGATTAAAATTTGATAATAGTAAAACTACGGCCTAAAATTTCATCTGACGTTAACTTAAGTTAATTTATAATTCTGCCACGAATCCGACTAAGAGATTGTTCTGTAACTCCCAGATAACTTGCAATGTGTTTTTGGGCTATCTTCTGGAAAAGAAGGGGTTGTTGCTTTAAAAGATTTAAGTATCTGTTTTCTGGAGACAGGCATAGTAAATCATCAATTCTTTTTTTGGCGTCCAAATAAATCTTTTCGCTCATTACTCTTCCAAATTTTTGCCAGTATGCTTCTTTTTCATATAATGCCTGCAAATGTTCTTTACTCAGCAACAGTATTTCACAATCGCCCAAAGCCTGAATATTCATATTGGAGACTGTATCACAAAGGATGCTTTCATAATCGGTAAAAAATTCATTTTCAAAATAGAATCCGAAATTAATTTCGCGCCCCTGATCATTGATATAGAAAGATCTGATGGTTCCTTTTTTGATAAAGCCCAGATATTTACATTTTTCCCCCTGTTTCAAAAAAAAGTCTGATTTTAAAAGCTTAGTATCTTTAAGTAGTACATAAAATTCATCAAAATGTTCCTGATCTACCTGAAACAGCTCTCCGTATTTTGTGTAATGGTCTGTCATCATTTATGGTGTGTTTTAGATTCAAAAAAGCCTTGCAAAATTTCATTTACAAGGCTATGTACAAGATTATTTCTATTATTGATTCAATGCTGTAAGCGCTGCATCATAATTAGGTTCGTTTGCAATTTCTGAAACCTGTTCTGTATAAATTACTTTATTGTTTTCATCCGTAACAATTACGGCACGGCTTAATAATCCTTTCAAAGGAGAATCTGTAATCGTCACTTCGTAATCATCACCAAAGCTGCTTCTGAAGTCAGAAAGAGTCTCTACATTGTTCAATCCTTCTGCTGCACAGAATCTTCCTAATGCAAACGGAAGGTCCTTGGAAACATTAATAACTACTGTATTATTCAGTTTTGAAGCTTCTTCATTAAATTTTCTGCTAGAAGCGGCACAAGTAGGAGTATCGATACTTGGGAAAATGTTGAATACTTTTTTCTTTCCTGCAAAAGTGTCAAGAGTCTTTACATTTAATCCTGAATCTACCAAAGCAAAATCTTTAACTTTAGCTCCTACTGATGGTAATGTTCCTATAGTGTGTACTTCGTTTCCTTTTAAAGTGATTGTCGTTGACATAATATTTATTTTTTTAGTTTTTCAAATTTAATCAAAAATAGATTTTTTTTCTGTGTAATTAAGGTTAAATTAATCTTAAAGTGAAAAATCTAGGCATAGTATTCATCCCAAAATTTAAATTTTAACTAAATTTGTAGGACTTAAAATTTCAAATAACAAATAACAGTATAATGTCAGAAAAATCAAAAATTTACTACACGTTAACGGATGAAGCTCCAATGCTGGCTACCCACTCGTTTTTACCAATTGTAAAAGCTTTCACTAAATCAGCAAATATTGAGATCGCTGTTCCAGATATTTCTTTGGCAGGAAGAATTTTAGCTAACTTTCCTGAGTTTTTAAAGGATGACCAAAAAATTGGTGATGCTTTGGCTGAATTAGGAGAATTGGCAACTAAGCCTGAAGCTAATATCATCAAATTACCAAATATTTCTGCTTCTGTTCCTCAGCTTGACGCTGCTATCGCTGAACTACAAGCTAAAGGTTTCGCAGTTCCAAATTATCCTGCAGAGCCAAAGAATGATGAAGAGAAAGCAATTAAGGCTAAATATGCAAAGGTTCTGGGAAGTGCTGTAAATCCTGTATTAAGAGAAGGGAATTCTGACAGACGTGCTCCAAAGGCTGTTAAAAACTATGCTAAAACAAACCCTCACAGAATGGGTAACTGGGCATCTGACAGCAAAACTGACGTAGCTCACATGAACAATGGTGATTTCTACGGAACAGAAAATTCTACTACATTAGAAAACGCTACACAATATAAAATCGTATTCAAAGGAAATGACGGTACTGAAACTTTACTGAAAGACTTCGCAGGTCTTCAGGCTGGTGAAGTAATCGATTCTTCTGTAATGAACTTAAATGCATTGAAGGTATTCGTTCAGGAAGCTATTGAGGAAGCTAAGAACAAAAATGTACTTCTTTCTGCGCACCTTAAAGCTACGATGATGAAAATCTCTGACCCGATCATTTTTGGAGCTATCGTAGAAACTTTCTTCAAGGATGTATTTACTAAATATGCTGAGACTTTCAAATCTTTAGATATTAACCCAAATAACGGTCTTGCTGATCTTTTTGAAAAAATCAAAGGAAATGCTCAGGAAACTGACATTAAGGCTGACATTGAAAAAGCTCTTGCTAACGGACCAAGAGTGGCAATGGTAAATTCTGACAAAGGAATTACTAACTTCCACGTACCTTCTGATATTATTGTTGATGCATCTATGGCTGCCCTTGTAAGAGGAGGAGGTAAAATGTGGAACAAGGAAGGAAATGAGGAAGACACTGTTTGTATCATTCCAGACCGTTCTTATGCTGGTTTCTATCAGTCTGTAATTGATGACATGAAAGCGCACGGAAAACTAGACCCTACTACAATGGGATCTGTTCCAAACGTAGGTTTAATGGCTCAAAAAGCGGAGGAATATGGTTCACATGATAAAACTTTCCAATTATCTGCTGACGGAACTGTAGAAGTTCAGGACGAAGCTGGAAATGTTCTTCTTTCTCAAAAAGTAGAAAAGAATGACATCTTCAGAATGTGTCAGACTAAGGATGCTCCTATTCAGGACTGGGTAAAACTAGCTGTAAACAGATCTAGACTTTCTGATACTCCTGCTATCTTCTGGTTAGATAAAGATAGAGCTCACGACAGAGAGATCATCAAAAAGGTAGAAAAATATCTTGCTGATTACGATACGACAGGTCTTGACATCAGAATTCTTGATGTAAAAGATGCAATGACTGAAACTTTAAAAAGAGCAAGAGAAGGTAAGGATACAATTTCTGTTTCAGGAAATGTATTAAGAGATTACTTAACTGACCTTTTCCCAATCCTTGAGCTTGGTACTTCTGCAAAAATGCTTTCTATTGTTCCATTGATGAATGGTGGTGGCTTATTTGAAACAGGTGCCGGAGGTTCTGCTCCAAAACACGTTGAGCAATTCCTTGAAGAAGGGTACCTAAGATGGGATTCTCTTGGGGAATTCTTAGCACTACAGGCTTCTTTAGAGCATTTAGCTCAAACCCAAGGAAATACAAAATCTCAGGTTTTAGCTGACGCATTGGATGAAGCAAACGCTAAGTTCTTGGCTACAGATAAATCTCCTGCAAGAAAAGTAGGTCAGATTGATAACAGAGGTTCTCACTTCTATTTAGCAATGTATTGGGCTGAGGCTCTGGCTAGCCAAACTGCTGATACTGAATTAGCAGCTCAGTTTGCTCCGGTTGCACAAGCAATGCAGGAAAATGAAGAAGTAATTAATGCAGAATTAATTGGTGCTCAAGGCAAACCTCAAAACATTGATGGTTATTACAAAACTGATACTTATAAAACGTATTCAGCAATGAGACCAAGCACAGTCTTAAATGAAATTGTTGACTCAATTTAATTTCTGATACTAGTATAAATGAAAAGCTCCTTTTGTAAGGAGCTTTTTTATTTTAAAAATGAAAGAATTGAACCATCCTGTCCGGTCTTTAATTTGTCATCCGATACCTAATTCATAAAACTCTCCGGAATCCATTCAAATGCACCGGCTTTCTTTTTTGCAAAGCCTAATCCCGGCCATGGCAAGTGACAGGCAAATGCTCTGGTTTTAGTATCCGCCAATTGTTGGAGAAGCTTCTTTCTTGAAGCTGTAGCAATATCCAGATCTGTATCACCGGAAAATCCCCATTCAGGGTGAGGAAAAAGAATAACATCAGAATGAATGAGGTCAGCAATATAGATGAGTTTTTCATTCCCCGAAGATATTGTGGTAACCGTTAATCCAGGAGTATGCCCCGGAGCCAGCTGAAAACTGAAACAATCATACAATGGATTGTTGAAGTCATAGAACTTCAACTTGGGCTTAATGACTTTTAATATATTTTGGAGTGCCGGAATAATCTGACCAAGCAATTCCGGTTTAGACTTCAAGGCACTATTATTAAAATCTTTAATGGAGGCATTCATCCAGAAATCATATTCAGTTTTTGAAATGAAAATGGCTGCATTCGGGAAAACAAGAGTGTTTTGCTTATCTACTACTCCTCCAATATGATCAGGGTGTGCATGAGAAATAAAAACATCAGTAATATCTTTTGCCGAGAAACCTGCCTTTTGGAGGCTTTTCAACAAAAATCCAGATCTTTCATCAGCAAAAATTCCCATTCCTGTATCCAGTAAAATCAATCTGTTCTTTGTTTTAACCAGTAGAAAATTCAGGGCCATATCAATATAATCTTCCGATCTAAAATGATCTTTAAGAATGGTTTTCAATTCTGAAACTTTTCCTCGTGGAGCAAATGAATTTAAATCTGTTTCATGGATATATCCGCCTGTAAGGACAAACAATTCCAACTCTCCCAATTTTATTTTTTTAAAACCGGATAAATCATCTTCAAGGTTTTCCGAATCCGTCTTTGTGTCTGCAAAAACATTAGAAAAGGGAACAAAACTCAATGCTCCCGCCAATAAACCGTTTTTTAATAAGTCTCTTCTATTCATATTGTAATGTGGTGTTTTTCAATTTGTATATCCAACAAAAAAATGAGTTTCTGTAATTCAGAAACCCAGTTTGAGTAGAATCTTTAGTTGTTTACTAATTTCATAGAGCCTTCGCTGTATCTATCTCCTACATTTGGATATTTTTTCAGAATGGCATCAATGGTGTCCAAGTCGGATTGGGAAAAATCAATAGTAGCGGCTGCAATATTTTCTTCCAGATACTTGATTCGTTTGGTTCCCGGAATTGGAATAATATCATCTCCTTGGTTCAGTACCCAAGCCAATGCCAATTGAGTCCCTTTCACGCCTTTGGAAGCTGCAAAATCATTAATTTCATTAGCCAGCTTAGTGTTATTCTCCAGATATTCCTGTTGATAACGAGGTAATGATTTTCTGAAATCATCATCTCCAAGGTTTTGTACTTCATTGATATTCGCAAAAAGACCTCTTGCCAGTGGTGAATATGGCACCAAAGAAATTCCTAATTCTCTGATGGTTGGCAATATTTCACTTTCAACATCCTTGGTAAGGATAGAATATTCTGATTGTAAAGCAGTAATTGGGTGAATTTTATTGGCTTTTCTTATTGATTCTGCTGAGGCTTCAGATAGACCGATATATTTTACTTTTCCGGCTTTTACCAATTCAGCCATTGCTCCTACTGTTTCTTCTACAGGTACATTGGGATCAACTCTGTGTGCATAATACAAGTCTATGGTATCTATTTTTAATCTTTGAAGACTTAAATCCACTGCTTGTTTAATCCATTCCGGGGAGCCGTCAAAATAGGTACCCGGAGCACCACTATGGCTGGCTTTCCCATCTTTAAACCTGAATCCAAATTTAGTTGCAATAAAAATCTTATCTCTGTTGGGAATTAAGACCTTGGAGATCAGCTTTTCATTTTCTCCGTTGGCATACATATCTGCAGTATCCCAAAAGTTAACACCTAAATCTAATGCTCGATGTAAGGTATTGATACTTTCCTGTTCATCTGCGGGCCCATAGGCAAAGCTCATTCCCATACAACCTAATCCAATAGCAGAAAGCTGCTCTCCTGTATTTCCTAATTTTCTAAATTTCATGATGGTTTTGATTTTAATTTTACAAGACAAAATTAGAGTATACAGCATCTATCTTTGGTATAGAATTCAAACCAAGAACTATAAAATTCAAACAAGGTTCATTCTAAGGGCATTGGGGGTTACTCCAGTTTGTTTTTTAAAGTAATTGGTAAAATAAGCCGGTTCTTCAAAGCCCAATCCATACGCTATTTCAGCAACATTCCAATCTGTGTGAGTCAACAGGGCATTGGCTTCCTGAATAATTCGTCCTGTAATCTGCTGACTCGTGGTTTTTCCTGTAATCTCTTTCACTGAACGGTTTAAAGAGTTGACATGAATGGAAAGACTCTGTGCATAATCATTCGGAGTTTTTAGCTTTAAAAATGCCTCCGGACTATCAATCGGAAATTGTCTTTCCAGCAGTTCCATAAATAAAGAAGCAACTCTTTGTGATGCATTTTGATAAGGCTCAAAGGTTTCTGCCGGATGCATTCTCATCGTCTCATGAATCATCAGATGGAGATAGGCTCTAAGCATATCATATTTATGAATGTAATCCGACTGAATTTCTGTCATCATTTTGGTATACAAATCCGAAAGTATTTCCTGCTGCATTTCTTCTACAAAAAAAACCGGAGTTCCGCCAATCTTAAAAAGCGGAGAATCCTGAAGATTTCCCAAACGGCTTCCATTTTGCAAAAACTGTTCTGTAAAAAGGCAAAACCAGCCTTTCTGATCTTCATCATCAGCCTCCCAGGAGTAAGGAACAATAGGATTTGAAAACAACAATGCAGGGCGATCTACCTGAATCCACTTATCAGCATAATGAAGCTTTCCCTTTCCTATAATTAATGAAATTTTGTAGTAATCTCTCCTGCTATAAGGAGATAACAGAGAGCAGAATTCCCTTGAAAAAACATTAAAATGTCCCATCCCGTTTGTTCCGATACATTGCAATCCCTGATCAGGAGCATTTCGTTCATAAAAACCGCTTAATGATTCTGTTGATTCCATCTATCAAAGTTATAAAATTCAAACAAATTAAATTATAAAATTATTTTTTAACACTTATATTTCAATACTAATTTTACCCATAAAAAAGACTGACACGAATGCCAGTCAATTTAATAGTGAATATATAGAGTTGATAATGGTCTAATCCCAATCGCCATGGTGCCCATGATGCTTATTTTGTTTTTTATAATACTTGGAACGTTCTTTATAGTATTTCTCTTGCTGCTTACGGTATTTTTTATAGTCGTTCTTATTTCTTCCGTATACAATTACAGGATTTTGTCCTTTATAATATCTCTTCTTAAAAATGATGTATTTTTCTCTTCCCAGAATTCTTTCCAGCTCTGAATATCGATCTCCTCTCCATCTTCCGGGATCTACAACATACGCCCTGTTCCAGGAATCATAATCACGATATCTGTCATTCAATACATAAATTTGTTTAGTCTGCACACTCGAAAGCACTAAATCTGTGATTACATTTTGCCAGTTAACATCTGTAATGCTTCTCCTGTAATCATTATAATAATCTGATTGGGCATAGCTCATACTAAATGTCCCAATCAAAAATAAGGTTAACAATAACTTTTTCATTTCATTCCTCTTTTAAATTAAACATGATGACCTAGTCAATTAAAGTGCCAATAATTAAAAGGAATTGCCAATAATTGTTAACAAAAAGTATAAATAACTGATTATCTTTTAAATAATTTTATAAATTATTTATTTTATCCGTTGAATAAATTCCGCTTATCATTTTTTTGACTTCTTAAACAGTCGGGATAAGGGCTCTAATTTTCTATGCTCAAGATGCTTATTTTGAAATCTTTAGTTTTGTGATATTGCCGGGTGATCTTCATTACTACATCTGAGCAGGGTAAAGACCACTCCTATAGCTATTGAAGTTTAATAATAAAAAAAACTTAGCTCTACCCTAATTTTTAAATCTTTTAGTTTTCATTAGTATATCTATAAAATTCGTTAAGATTCCCAAAAACTATCATTTCATATCAATTAATTTTGTAATTTTAATGGAGAGAAGGTTTTCGGAAGTTCCTTAAATTATTTTTTAATCAACCAAATCTTAGTAATTATGGAAAGTATAAAGTTTATGGTATCTCCATATCAGGATGAATTGCAGCTACTCATTGATGGGCAAAAAGCAGGTTATATGTCCATAAAGGTTGATGGAAGACTGCTCATTGTTTATTACACCAAGCTTGACGAGGAACGTGAGGGGAAAGGCTATGCTAAGCTTCTGCTGGATGAATTAGTACGCTATGCGGAGGAAAAAGATTTGCTTGTAGACCCTGAATGTGATTTTGTTCGTCAGCAATTTGAAAATCATCCCGCAAGGTATAAAGACATTTGGCATGCCTAATCAGTCTTCCCACCAGGCTGTAAATTGTTGATTTGAATTGTTTAGATCAACTACCTCTCCAATCATCGGAGTAAGGACATCAAGGTCTTTTTCTTTTCCAAGACTTGTTATCTTTTGTAAAGGCTCATTCCAGGGGTGAAGTGCCAGTGCAAATTTGGCAGCATGAACCGGAATAATTTTTTTAGCATTAATATCCATACTTGCCTGTATTACATCTTCCGGTAATGTATGAATATATCTCCATGCTTCTCCGTACTGTCCATTTTCAAGAATAGCATAATCAAAAGGACCATATTTTTCCCCAATCATTTTGAAATGGAAATCATAGCCGCTATCTCCACCCCAAAAGAGTTTCTTTGTGGGGGTTTCCAGTACATAGGAAGTCCAAAGAGTGTCATTCTGCCGTACTCTTCTACCGGAAAAGTGCCTTGCTGGGGTAAAGACAATTTTTATATTATTCTTCAGTTCTACTTCTGCTCCCCACTCTTCTTCAATTAGCTGATTTTCTTTATATCCCCATCTTTCCAGGTGTACCCCCGCTCCCAGTGGAACAATAGCCTTATGAGTTCGATCCTTGATGGATTGCACTGTAGGATAATCCAAATGGTCAAAATGATCGTGGGTAATTATCAAATAATCTATTTCCGGAATGTCTTCTGGTTTATAGATATCCGATCCTTTAAATGCTTTGTTAAAATATTTAAATGGCGAACCATATAAGCTCAATACCGGATCTATAAGAAAAGATACCCCATCGGTCTGTATATAATATGATGAATGACCCAACCAAATGAAAACATTAGTGTCTTTATCAAGAGCTCTCAAATCTGTATGAATAGATGGAATTCCTTTCAAGGGTTTCAGTAGCGGATGCTTTTTGCCTAAAAAGAAATCATAGGTAACTTTTGACATTTTGTAGCCCTCAGCAATAGAAGGTGTATGGCTAATATTCTGAAATTGTTTATTTCTATACAGCTTTGACTGCTTAATACGTTCCAATCTCTTTCCTTTTGGCACTCCACCAAATGGTTTCCCGTTTATCACGATAAAATAGGTTACTATCAAGAGTGTTGCAATCGTAATAATCCAATAATACATCATTAGTAGTAAAATAATCACCAAAGGTATCAACTTTTAGATTTACATGAAAATATGAGGCATCTGGCTTTATTTTTTAACTAAATTTATCATGTATATCGGAAAATTTATTATTCATTTAAGTGATGATTAATTTTAAACTCTCTATTTTAGCAGCTTAAAAACTCAAAGGTATATTGAAAAATTACTCGGCAATATTTATTCTGGCTATGCTTTCGTCATGCGCTTCCATTAGAAGACACAATGAACAGCGGGCTTCATGTATTCCTCCTGACCAGCTTAAAGAGGATGTAGACTATGCTTATGCAAAGCTACAGCAAATGCACCCTCAGTTATATTGGTACATTCCCAAACAGGAATTGGAACAGAAATTTGATAGTCTTAAGAAAACCCTTAATGAGCCCCTTACTCCGCTACAGTTTTATTTTAAGTTTCAGCCGGTAATTGCGGGCATTCGTGAAGGACATCTTTCGTTAAGAATGCCAAGAAAAAAATTCACTAAAAAGGAAATAAAAAAACTGGAGCATAAAAAGGGATTGTTTAGCCGATTTGAATATTATATTTCTAATGATCAGATGTATATTATTCAAAACAATGACTCTATTGAAAACATCCAGCCGGGAACTGAGATTTTATCCATCAACAATGTTCCTGTCTCAGACTATATAAAAAAATACAGAAGCCTGATCAGCAGTGATGGCTATAATACTACGTTTCAACCTTACTTTTTAAAGGATTTATTTTTCAACTACTACACGGCAGAAAACGGGCTTTCTGATAAGGCAGCCATTGAAACCCTTTATAAAGGAGAAAAGCATACCTATATTCTAAACAGGGAATCTAAATCTGATACCGATGTTGAAAAGGATAAGGAAATGAAGAAACGTACTGAGGATAAAAAATTGAATGACTATGTGGCTGCCAGCAATTCTTATAACCGAAGTTTTAAATTTTTGGATAAAGACAGTACCATTGCCTATATCAAAGTGAAAAGTTTTTCAAGAGAATATTCCGAGGAATTTTATAAAAAGACATTTTCAAAGATCAAAAGCGCGAAGGCAAGTTACCTCATCATAGATGTTCGTAATAATTATGGGGGTTCTCTGTATGAGATTAATAATCTGTACTCCTATTTGACAGATAAGCCTTTCACCTTGATAAAACCCTCTCAAGTGACATCGAGAGATGTTCCTTTAAGAACTAATTATTTCAGAAAAAGTACCCCGCTGGAATTTGCATTTAAAAGCATAGCTTACCCAAGTTATTTCTTTGCTCAAGCGTTTAGTACTTATACGAAAGATGGAAAGGTTTTCTATAAAATGAAAGCCGATAAGCCCACAAAACCTAATAAGGAAGCTTTCAACGGAAAGGTATTTGTACTCATTAATGGTGGAAGTTTTTCTGCTTCATCCATTATTACGGCAAAACTTAAGAATGATAAAAGAGCAACCCTTGTAGGGGAAGAAACAGGAGGTGCCAATGATGGGACAGTAGCTGGTTTTTATTCTTATCAGAAACTTCCCAATTCTGAAATAAAATTTCCTATCGGACTGCTTCTTGTACAACCCGACATTAATTTTTCAGACTCTAAAAAGGGAGTTGTTCCAGATGTAGTTATTCATGAAAGCATGCAGGATATCATTGATAAAAAAGATCCACAGCTTGACTGGATAAGGAATGAAATTTCTCGGGAAAAGACCAATTGATTATTCCTGCTTATCTATTTTGTTTGAACAGACATTGAATTATAGATTATATAAAATAAGACTCGGCGGGCTTTCAGCCCGCCGAGTCTTATTTTATGCCTTTAGTTCCTCCAAAAGAGTTTCAATATACTTGATATATCGTCCATAATAGCGATAAAACCAAAATCTTCCGCATACGAAAAGCAAGAATAATCCTCCTATCACAGAACCTATTAATATGAGCGCAATTTTCACCTCTCCCAGAGGTTTTGGCCAGGGTATAAATTCTAATACAATAAGCATTTCGCATACGATAAACGGAGCAAAGCTAATGTAATAAGACAGATAGTACTGCTTATTCAGATTGAGCTGATTAACAAGATCCTTTAAAGATTCGTACGTTTTAAGCTCCGTATTGCTGATATCGTTATATAGCTTAAAAAATTTACTAAAAAAGAAAATGGTAACAATAAGCATTGAAGCAACCAAAACGGTTATGTACAGCTGGAACTTAAAGGGTTTACATAGTGAGCAAACCATAAATGCAAAAACAAAGATAGCAATGACCCACCAAAATTCTGCACGCATATTCTTTCGTACTTTTTCAAGAGGAAGATTAATTTTATTTTTTTGTTCTATGCTTATTTCCGGAGTCTTATCTACAATATCTTCGTTCCAGGCATTTTTCAATTCATCTATATTCATTGGATTAGTGATTTAATGTTGGTTAATTTTATGTTGGTTTAAGATATCTTTAAGTTTATTTTTTGCACGGTTCATTTTTACTCTTACGTTCCCCTCAGAGATTCCTATTTCCTCGGCAATCTGCTTTCCTGAAAAATCCTCAAGATAATAGAATATAAAGGCTTTATCAATGGGGTTCAGTTGATGGATGGCCTTATACATCTCTGCCAGGCGCTCTTCCTTATCATAGTCATAATCTTCCTGAGAGATTACATAATTAGAAAGGTCTTCATTAGCTATAAAGCTTCTTCTTTTATCTGTTTTAAGGAAAATAATGGCTGTATTTAATGCAATCACAACCAGGTAGAAAATTCACTCTGCCCTTTGAAGCTCGGATATGCTTTCCAAATCTGATAAGTGATCTCCTGAAAAAGATCGTCCTGATCATCTTTTTCAGACCTATACATTTTGGAAATCTTAAAAATGATTCCCTTATGTTTTTTAATCTTCTGGATAAACTCTTGCTCTAATGAGGTCATAGCTTGTTACTCTATAGAGTTAGTTTCTGTTAATAAAAATTGTTACAAAAAAATAGTAAGAAAAATAAAAAAGCCCGACAGAGAAGTCTGTCAGGGCTGCATAATATTGTTGTTTTTAATTCAATCTGTTTAGTGCTCTTTGCAGCGTTGTTATATTGATTAAATCCAATTTAGCTCCGATAATAATGATGATTAAAAGAACCAATGTCAGAAACAAAATAATAAAAATGTATACGGATACAAACCATATCACTGTATTCAGAATATTCCCCTTGATTCCTAATTTGTTCATAAAAAACTTCTGAGATCGCTCAAACCAGGTCTTTTTCTTTTCAGTCCTAGGCAGTACTTCCACTCCATTAAGCTCATCTATTAAAAGTATCACATCATCTATATATCTTCCATACATATAATAGATCCAGTATTTTATAATAAAGCAAACCAGCAGCAGTGTAATCAGAAAACTAATCCCGAAGATCGCCAGATTATATTCCATATCAAAATGAAAATTAATCTTAATCAAGGATAAGAGAAATGCAAGTGGAATGTAGGAAATATAATAGGAAATATAGATTTCTTTCGATATCAGCAACTGGGTTTTAAGGTTAAACAGATCATAATTGGTATTAATGCTGTTTTTTTGAAGCAATTTATAAAGCTTAAGAAAGCGGGAATAAAAGTAAACGATAAAAACAATGGTCAAAACCGTGACAAATGTTGAGATGGTCCTAATGTTAGAGTCCATAGAAGCAAATGGAAAACTGGTAAAAAGTAACGGCAATGTGACCACCATCAGCCAAAACTCGGTTTTCATATTTATTTTCAGCATTTGAAGCGGAGAATGAATCTCACGCTGTTTTTCCAGGGAAATTTCAGGGGGATCCTGCCCTGTATCTTTATTCCAAAGTTCTTTAAAGTTGTCTAACTCCATAGTGTAATCTATTAATTTGAACCCATACCTTGCTTAGCAATGATCTCCTTTAGTCTTTCCTTTGCTCTTTTAAGCTTCACTCTTGCATTCACTTCAGTAATTCCTAATTGGCAGGCAATTTCTCTTCCCGAAAAATCTTCCAAAAAGAAAAAAATCAAAGCTTTGTCAATAGGACTCAGTTGGTGAATAGCCTCATACATCATCTTCATATTCTTATCATCCGTGTCATTATAAGGTTCCTGTCTGGCATTCAGTACATCAATGTTTTGATTCTGTATAAAACTACGTTTTTTTTCACTTCGCAAAAAAACAATTGCTGTGTTGAGCGCAGTTCTGTACAGCCATGTTGAGAAATCACTCCTCTTTTGAAAATCGCCGTATGATTTCCAGGCTTGGTAAATAATCTCCTGATAGAGATCATTTTGGTCGTCCTTATTATCCATATACATTTTAGAGATCTTGAAAACAACACCTTTGTGCTTTTCAATTTTCTCTAAAAATTCTTTTTCGGGTGAAGACATGATTTACACACTAATCCATAGGCAACGTTAAAAAACGTCCCCTTATTATAACACAATACTCAATTTCCAGCTATTAAGTTAAAAAATCCTTAAAAAACAAAGGTGTTTATTAAGGATTTTTATTTTATGTTAAATACAACTTGAGATATGAACTAGAAAATATAGTCAGTACTTAAGAAGTTGGAATCATGTTCTCTCACAATGGTATTTAATAATGCTTTGTTGGATTCTGTCAGTTTTGCAGCCACTAAAGATCGAATTGAAAATGAACGGAGGGCATCAAAAACAGAAAGTGTTCCCTCTGCACTATCCTTTCTACCGGTAAACGGGAATACATCCGGACCACGCTGTGCCTGGCAATTGATATTCACGCGGCTTACCAAATTCACAAAAGGATCAATGAGTTTGGCTACCTCATGCGGATCTTCACTGAAAATACTTACCTGCATTCCATGGGAAGCATTTACCTGATAATCTATAGGCTCTTCAATATCCTCAAACGGTACAACAGGAATCACAGGACCAAACTGCTCTTCATGATACAGCTTCATATCACTGTTCACAGGATATACCACTGCCGGAAACACAAAAGATTCTTCCGTATAGCCTCCGTCTTTGTTCAAAACCGCAGCCCCTTTCGATAATGCATCATCAATACATTCTTTCAAATAAGGAGGTTTATTCACTTCCGGAAGCGGGGTAACTTTCACATCCTTTTCCCATGGCAATCCGGCTTTTAAGGCAGAAACGGCTTCACTTAACTTTGTGGTAAATTCTGCTGCAATTTCTTTCTGAACAAAGATTAGCTTGAGGGCTGTACAACGTTGTCCGTTAAAGGAAAGTGCTCCCAAAATACATTCACTCACCGCCACATCAAGATTAGCATTTTTGGTTACAATCGCCGCATTTTTAGCATCAAGACTTAAAATTGCTCTTAACCGATTAACTTTTGGATGCAGCTTTTTCAGCCCGTTAGCCACTTTACTTGATCCGATAAAGGCTAGTACGTTGACTTTTCCGCTTTCCATGATTGGGGTAATGATCTCTGAGCCTTTTCCATACAAAGTATTCACTGTGCCCTTCGGGAAAGCTTCTTTAAATGCGTTCAATAAAGGATAATGAGCCAATACGCCATGTTTTGGAAGTTTAAACAGGATTGTATTTCCCATGATCAGTGCAGGAATCAATGTAGTAAAGATCTCATTTAACGGATAATTGAATGGCCCCATGCTCAACACTACTCCAAGCGGTGCTCTTCTGATTTGCGCAATGGTTCCCTCAGCCTCCTGGAAACGAGAAGATTCTCTATCCAGATCCTTAAGCGCATCTATTGTCTGGTTGATGTAATCTACGGTACGATCAAATTCCTTGGTAGAGTCCGCCAGCGTTTTTCCGATCTCCCACATCAATAATTTAATGATCAGATCACGTTGCTGAATCATCAGGTAGACAAACTTCTGCATACATTTGATTCTTCCCTCCACAGACATCGTGGGCCATTCACCCAGGCCGTTATCATAGGCTTTTACACAGGCTTCAAGAACTTCCATTGCTTCATCAGGACCAATATTAGGAATACTTCCCAATAACTTCCTTTCCAATCCGTTTTCTGTCGGAATACAAACCGGAGAATAAATATTTTGGGTATCCCCTTTCCACTCTACTAATTCACCATTGAGAAGATAGACTTTCTGATGGATTTCAGGAACTTTGAATTCTTCGGGAATTTCGGTTTCACTTTTAAAAATATCTTGAAATGATGCATTGTTTGCTGAACTCATATTTTTAGTATTTAATAATTTGAATCTGAATTTTTGAAGAATAAAGGTAGACGTAAAAATTGATTTTAAGAATAATGATTTAATAGATTTGCTCTATTTAAAAGCTATTTGAATGAAAATTAACTCAGCTAACTGAAAAAAGAATAATTTTGCTAAAAATAAATTTCAATGTTTTCAAAAATAGTTTTCAGCACATTATTTTTCTTATCAGCGTTTAGTTTTGCTCAAAATACCAAAACAGCCAATACCGTTTTGATGAGAGGAACACCTGTACGTACGTATTCCAAATTGCCAACGCTAAATAAGCCGGCTCCGAAATTTACCCTTACAGACGTGGATATGAAAGAACAAACTTTAGATTCTTACAAAGGAAAATATGTGATTCTTAATATTTTCCCAAGTGTAGACACAGGAGTTTGTTCAGCATCTGTTCACCATTTCAATGAGGATGCAGGAAATCTTCCTAACACGGTGGTTCTTTGTATTTCTAAGGATCTACCATTTGCCCAAAAGAGATTTTGTGGGGCGGAAGGAATCAAAAATGTGGTTATGCTTTCTGACTTTCGTTCTGATTTCGGATGGAACTATGGGGTAGAAATGATAGATTCTCCTATGAAAGGTCTTCTCAGCAGAGCTGTAGTAGTGATTGATCCATCAGGAAACATTATTTATGAAGAGCAGGTACCGGATATTTCCCAAGAACCAAATTATGAAGCAGCTATTAATGCTGTAAAGGGATAAATTTCTTTCTAAAAAATAATTTAAAACCTCTGATAATATGAATGATCAGGGGTTTTTGTTTTTAGTTGTAATCACAATCACTCCATTTTTAGCTTCCTTTCCATATAATTTTATTCCTTCTTTACCCGAAAAAGAATTAATTGTCTCTATAGTATCATAGTTCAACACTCTTAGATCTTCAAGAGAAATATTTTTATTATCCAGGAAAATTAATGGTTCTGCTGCAGGCATTGAAGAGGGGGCTCCCATAGTTCTCGCTGTATAGTTCGTATCATGGATAACCGGAGAATCTCTTAACAATTCCACATGTTTTATTTCCTGAGGTTTTAGTTCTTGTGCATTTACTGTGGCTAAAGCACCAGTTGCAACCAATAATCCTAATGCCAGTTTACCCGCAATTGAAACATTTAAATTTCTACCCAGCTGATCTTCCCTGAATCTACCACATATATTTTCATCCGAATTAAAGCTACTAATCAGATTTTCATCCGAAAAGTCTGTAAAATCGTGAACGGTTTTGGAACAGACTGAACAGAATTTTCCTTTTTCATCGGAAGTCATATTCTCCCAATTCTCATGACATGGTTTAGGTATGATTAGTTTCATGTTTCCTTTTATTTATAAGGATGCTCTATTAATAAATAAGGTTGGAAAGATATTAAAACAATTCTAATTTTCAATTAGTATTTATAGGTATAGTTGGAAATCGCAAGGGCGCAAAGTTTTTTAATCTTAAAACTTTTTTAGACGCAAGAAAATCATTGATTTTCGGCAAGTGGGGACTATACTTTATTTGCTCGCAGATTGAGCGGATTAGGCGGATTTTTCACAAGCATCTGCCTACGTGAGGTTTAAAAAATATACATTGTTCGATTTTATAACAAATAAAATCTCTGCGCTTTAACGCAACCTCTTTTTTATTATCATTTTGCGCCTTTGCGAGTCCAACTATAAAAGTTTTGCCGTTCAAGAAAAAAACATTTAAGATTCTATCAGCATGCTCCCATCTTTCAAAGTCGTATACTCCTGCCCCACTTGTTCCGATACGCTTTTCAAATCATAATGATCAAATACCTGAGGAATATAAAATTTCTCATGAGCAAACAATCCATAGTGAATAGGAACCAGTTTTTTAGCATGTAATAAATGAGCTGCTGTAAAGGCTTCTTTTAGATTGAGGGAAGCGGGAACGGGACTATATTCCAATCCGATGACTTCAAAATTGACAACGACTCCATTTACCGGCAGAAATGCGTAATCTATGTTGGGGTTTTCTTTTCCAAGCTTCCAGAATTGGTTGTGCCAGATGGTATCTCCGCCATGAAATATTTTTGTAGTTGGGTCTTCCACAATCCATGAGGACTGAATTTCTCCTACTCCATCCATTGCAAATACAGGTTTAAAGGTGATATTGTTTTCTGTGAATGTTTCATCCAGATTTAATACGATCATTTGAACATCATCATCAAATTTTCTTACAAAGGGCTCTAATCCTGAGTAGATAATCAACTTTCCGTTCTTTTTTAAGCATTTTCTGATGACACTTTTGTCAAAATGGTCTAGATGTAAATGGGTAAACAAGATGTAATCTGCTTGTACATGATCTGAGAATTTCAATAGTTCTTCCACAGCTTCTCCCAAGACAGGTTTATAGTAGGAAAAATCTTCTACGGCATCTATCAGGATAGTTTTGTTTTGGGAAACAAGCTTTATGCCTGCCCAGTTTAACTTTTGTATTTCCATTTTCTTTTTTCACAAAGGAAGAGACTTATGGAAGGCTAAACAATAAACAAAAGTTAATTAATTCTCTTTCGGATTCGGCTTAATGAGATAGGAGTAATCCCGATGTAGGAAGCCAAATACTTTAATGGAATGTTCTGAATGTAGTGAGGTTTATTTTCCAGCAGATATTCGTAGAGATCCTGTGGGGTGTTTTTCAGCAGGAGCATTTCCCGCTTCATGGCAGCATTCAGTTTTCTGCTCAGATAATAGTTTTGTACGAAGCGACATTGAGGGTTAACGATAAACATTTCCTTTACCTCATCCAGGGTAATTTCCCATGCCAGCCCTTTATTGATGGATTCATAAATAGCATCAGATCCTTTTTCTTCCACGGTAAAAATATCTCCAGGAAAGTAAAACTCTGCACAGACTTCTGTATCTATGTCTGAGGTGCTATTGATATAATATTTTCGGACAAGCCCATCTTCTACAAGATAGGCTTTGTTGTCCGAGAATCTATTTTTTCTTGAAAACTCAACTTCAGCAAATTTTTCCCAAACAGGATCACCATCCTCTACATTCAGGTGTGAAAACAGTGTTTTATTAATACTTGCCAATGCTGAATCAATTATAATTTACAGTAAATTTTCATCTACAAGGTTCGGAAGGGTCACCTTTAGATTAGGCTCAGCCTCCATTGCTCTTTTAATAGCGAAAATAGCCCCTTCATTTCTTGCCCAGCTTCTTCTGGAGATTCCGTTATTCACGTCCCAGAAAAGCATAGACTTTAATCTTCTGTCTGCATCATCACTTCCGTCCAAGAGCATTCCGAAGCCTCCGTTAATTACTTCTCCCCAGCCTACTCCGCCACCATTGTGAATAGAAACCCAGGTTGCCCCACGGAAACTGTCACCAATAACATTGTGAATAGCCATATCTGCAGTAAATCTGGAACCATCATAGATATTGGAAGTTTCTCTATAAGGAGAGTCTGTTCCCGAAACATCATGATGATCTCTACCCAGTACTACAGGTCCTATTTCTCTATTTTTAATAGCTTTATTGAATGCTTCTGCAATCTTCATCCTTCCTTCTGCATCTGCATAAAGGATTCTTGCCTGAGAGCCTACAACCAGCTTGTTTTCCTGTGCTCCTTTAATCCACTGAATATTATCCTTCATCTGTTGTTGGATTTCTTCAGGGGAATTTTTAATCATTTCCTCTAATACTGTGCATGCAATATGGTCCGTTTTCTGTAAATCTTCAGGATTTCCACTTGCACATACCCAACGGAATGGTCCAAAACCATAATCAAAGCACATAGGTCCCATGATATCCTGAACATAGCTAGGATATTTGAACTCTCTTCCCAATGTTGGATTTTCTGACATTACATCTGCTCCTGCTCTGGAAGCCTCCAATAGGAAAGCATTTCCGTAATCGAAGAAGTATGTTCCTTTTTGGGTGTGTTTATTGATTGCTGCAGCGTGTCTTCTTAATGTTTCCTGAACTTTTTCCTTGAATAATTCAGGGTTCTCAGCCATCATTGCATTGGACTCCTCGAAGCTTTGCCCTGCCGGATAATATCCACCAGCCCAAGGATTATGAAGAGAGGTCTGATCTGAACCGATATCAATTCTTAAATCTTCCTGATCAAACTTTTCCCAAACTTCAACAATATTTCCAAGGTAAGCCAGGGAAACAGTTTCTTTATTTTGTTGTGCTTCTCTTACTCTTTTCACCAACTCATCAAGATTCTCATGGATCTCATTGACCCATTTCTGTTCGTGACGGATTTTCGTGATTTTTGGATTTACTTCCGCACATACGGTAACGCATCCTGCAATATTTCCTGCTTTAGGCTGAGCACCACTCATTCCTCCAAGACCAGACGTTACAAAAAGACCTCCATTTGGTTCTTTATTGATCTTTCTGAACGCGTTTAAAACCGTAATGGTAGTTCCATGAACAATTCCCTGAGGTCCGATATACATATAACTTCCCGCTGTCATTTGTCCATATTGAGTCACTCCAAGTGCGTTGAATTTCTCCCAGTCATCCGGTTTTGAATAATTTGGAATCATCATCCCGTTTGTGACCACTACTCTTGGCGCATCTTTATGAGAGGGGAATAATCCCATCGGATGTCCGGAATACATCACCAATGTCTGTTCATTGGTCATTTCAGACAAATATTTCATGGTCAACAGATACTGTGCCCAGTTAGAGAATACGGCTCCGTTTCCACCATAAGTAATTAACTCGTGAGGGTGCTGGGCAACTGCGTAATCCAAATTGTTCTGAATCATTAGCATAATCGCTTTTGCCTGCTCAGACTTCCCAGGATAATCTGCAATAGATCTCGACTTCATTTCATAATCCGGACGGAAACGATACATATAAATTCTTCCATAGTCTTCCAGCTCCTGCTTAAATTCAGGAATTAGCTCTGCATGAAACTTTGGATCGAAGTAGCGTAAAGCATTCTTTAATGCCAGCTTTTTCTCCTCCTCGCCTAAGATTTCCTTACGCTTTGGAGCATGGTTTATAGTAGTCTCGTATAATTTTGTTTGTGGCAGCTGATTGGGTATCCCCTGCTGTATCTGTTCTTGGAATGTCATATTGCTATTTAAAGTTCTATGTTTAAACAATGTTTGAAGTTTTAAAGATATTCAAATTAGGAAATATAGGCAAGTAAACAAGGGAAAATGATTGATGATAAAGCCTTAGCATTACTGTTTATTTACCATCTTTCTATTTAATACTCTATTTGAATAGATGAACCTTAATTCCCCTCTCTTGGAGGGGAATTTTGTACTTACGAATAGGTTCGTTATTCTAAATAAAAAAAACCTCACTGAAAATCAGTAAGGCAGGTATTGTAGGTATTTAAAATCTAAGTTAAAACATCATCATTTTGCTCTTCATGGTCATCTTGGTTGTCGCTAAGGCTCCAATAATTATTTTCTTCATCTTCCTCTCCTATTTCTTCCATTTTATCATCATCTTCTGCACCGGGAATATCCAGTCCTTTATCTATTTTATCATCATCTGCATATTCATCAAAAATAGGATTTCCATCGCCATCAAGCGAAATATGTTTTTCTTTTTTAAATATATCTTCGGTGGGATCATAATCCATGCGTTCCAACCTTTCGTTCTGTTCATTTATATTGTTTTCTGGTGCCATAATTTTTAGGTTTTAATGTTTATATATTCAGAACAAAAATAATTCCAAGTTGCTATGAAGGATGGGAATAAACTTCCGGATTGGCACAATGAGGCATTTGCTCCCCTTTTGAAAAGGCTATCAAATTCTCTGCAGCCAGCCTGGCCATTCCGTTTCTGGCTTCAATGGTAGCAGAACCGATATGCGGAAGAATACATACGCTTGACAACTCCAGGATTGGATCATCGGCTGACATGGGTTCAGGATTGGTCACATCAAGTCCTGCTCCCCATATTTTTCCCTCCACCAGTGCGTTGTATAAGTCTTTCTGCTGATGAAAACCTCCTCTTGCGGTATTAATAAAAATAGAATTTGGTTTCATCTTTTCAAATACTGAATGATTAAAAAGATTGGCGTGTTCAGGTGTAAAATTGGCATGAATACTCAATACATCAGAATTTTCAATTAATTCGTCAAATGAAACATAAGTTGCTGCCAGTTCTTTTTCCGCTTGTTCATTATGACTCCTGTTGTGATAAATAATCTTCATATCAAAGGCCTTTCTGGCTTTTTCGGCCATTTCAAAACCAATTCTTCCCAGTCCGAAGATTCCTAGGGTTTTCCCGTAAAGTTCTTGCCCCAGGGCGTGTAAAGGATCAAATGTATTCCAATTGCCTTCCTTTACTTTCTGAAAGTTATAACTAGCTCTTCTTGCCACCGACTGCATCAGTAGGAAAGCAACATCTGAAGTGGCTCTGCTCAACACATCCGGTGTATTGCCAATCGGAATATTTCTTTGAGAAGCCTCTTTGGTATCAACATGATCAAATCCTACGGAATACAGTGCAATGGCTTTAACATTCGGGCAGGTCTCAAAAAATGTTTTATCATATTTAAAATCACCACCGACATTTAAAATGACATCTGTATTTTGACTGTACTTCAACCATTCGTCATAAGACAGGTTCTCATTTGCAGGAAATACAATCTTTACTCCTGCTTCTTCCAACATTTTGATCCCAATTTCAGGGATCATTTTATTTATAAAGACTTTCATTGTTAATGGATTAATGAATTTAAATAAAAAAACCTCACTCGCAAAAAGTAAGGTTATTCAACTTTAATATTAAAAAAATTATTTCTTTTCATCCGAATGATTTTATTCTTCTCCGTGCCTATGCAATTTATTGAATCTACTCTCAAATATTGCTGCATTATTTTAGAGGTTAGGGACTTAAGAGTATCCAATTTTCATTCCGAAATAGGTTAAAATCATTTTAATATTGACTTATTTTTTATTGATTGGTATTTCCCAGCATAGGAACAAATTTGTAAGCTCCAAATTCTTCTTTTTCGAATTCTGTAGGTCCTATCTTTGTAAACCTGAATAAAACCTGTTCATCTGTAGGACCTAATGGAATAACCATTTTGCCTCCTACTTTCAATTGTTTTAAAAGTTCTGTAGGTAAGGTTGAAGCCCCGCAGGTTACAATAATTTTATCAAAAGGAGCAAAAGTCGGAAGTCCGGCAAAACCATCTCCAAAGCTTTGAAACTTGGGGTATAAATGAAGTTCTCTAAGCTTATTTTTTGAGAAATCAAATAGATCTTTCTGCCTTTCCACCGTATATACATGGGCTTTCATTGCCAATAAAACTGCGGTCTGGTAACCACATCCCGTTCCAATTTCCAGTACTTTTTCTCCGGCTGTTATCTGTAATAACTCAGATTGTTCCGCTACCGTTGAGGGATGAGAAATGGTTTGATGTGCCAGAATCGGGAAAGCTCTGTCTTCATAGGCAAAGTCTTCAAAAATACTTTCGATGAAAAGGTGTCTCGGAACTTCATTCATTGCCGAAAGTACATTTTCATCCGAAATACCAATTCTGTATCTAAGATATTCTACTAAATTCTTTCTTTTTCCTTTATGTACAAACGAATCCTGCATCATTATTTAAATAATAGTTATTACGGTTACCGCTATTAGTGTTACAAAAGTAACAAAACAAACCGTACTAATCAACCTAGGCATAGTCCTTTTCTCCTATTATTTCCGCAAAAAAATAAAGCAATCAAAAAATGACTGCTTTATTTTTATTTCTTAATTCCATCTTATCGGATAAGGTCCATAAAAATCGCTGAAGGTATTATCAGCACATCTTTTTCTAACAAAAAAGTTATAGTTCATTGTTTTACTTAACCCTACATAGATGGCTTTTTGACCTGCAAACACCAAATCTCCACTTGCCGGAGGAGCTGAACTTGTTGTCAAAACCGTTTCATATGCAGAAACCCCATCATTTTCCCAGGATACTGTAGCATCAAAAATAGAAGAATTCTCAGAAGAAGTTGTTTTTGAATACGTTGCATACTCTGGTTTTACACAAGTTGTTGTTTTGCTGGCCAAAACGGTAACAGGCCCCGCCCAGTTGCTCCAGCCAATATCTATTCCGCAATTTTTTCTCACATAAAGGTCATATTTATTATCTTTATATAGAGGGAGATTATAGAAATTCTTATTGGTGACAACGGTGATTCCCTTTCCTAAAGAAAAACCATGCTCCCCATACTGCACTTCATAATATCCTTCGCCCTGACTAATAATGCTCCAGGAAAGCTGGTTATTTCCTTTTTCAAAATTCAAATTTGTTGGGGTTCCACATTTAGCCTGCGGGTCATATGGACTATCTCCTATACATCCTGCAGTACATAATCCAAAGAAGAGTACAATCGAAATTAGTCTTTTCATCGTTATTTTTGAGACCGTGAATTTACTGTAATTTCTTTAATGTCTGAATATGTTCAAACTTAAATATCTTCAAGTGAAAAGTCATATATTTTATAAATGTACATTCACTATCTTTACAAAAATTTAATACAGCTATGTTAAAAGCAGGTTTGGTAGGTGCCGGACACTTGGGAAAAATACACTTAAGACTTCTTAATCAATCTGATAGATATGAGTTTGTAGGTTTCCACGATAAAGATGTTGAAAACGGAAAAAAATTAGAAGCCGAATTCGGATATAAATATTTTGAAAATTTTGATGAATTGCTGGAGCAGATTGATATGCTGGACATTGTCACCCCGACAATTTACCACTATGATTATGCTTTAAAAGCGATTGAAAAAGGACTTCATTTCTTTATTGAAAAACCGGTAACCCAAACTCTTGAACAGGCAGAAGAAATCCTGCGTCTATGTCAGGAGAACGGTATTAAAGCACAGGTAGGACATGTTGAAAGATATAATCCTGCTTTTATTGCGACTAAGGAGTATATCAACAATCCAATGTTCATTGAAATTCACCGTTTGGCAGAATTTAATCCTCGTGGAACTGATGTTTCTGTGGTATTGGACCTTATGATCCACGATTTGGACATCTTATTAAGCATGGCTAAATCTAAGGTAAAAAACATCCATGCAAGCGGAGTTTGTGTGGTAAGCAAAACACCGGATATTGCCAATGCCAGAATAGAGTTTGAAAACGGATGTGTTGCCAATCTTACGACTTCCAGAATTTCTATGAAAGCCATGAGAAAAAGCAGATTCTTCCAGAAAGATGCTTATATTTCAGTAGATTTCCTTGAGAAAAAAGCAGAGGTCATCAGAATGAAGGATGCTCCTGAAACTCCCACTCCATTTGATATGATTATTGAAAATGCGGATGGAGAGAAAAATCAGATTTTGTTTGAATATCCAAATATTCAGCCTAACAATGCGATTCTTGATGAACTGAATTCGTTTGCAGATGCCATTACAGATGATAAAAATGTGGAAGTTTCTCTTGAAGACGGAACTGAGGCGTTAAAGATTGCCTTACAGATTATGAAATTGATTTCTTAATTATTAAGGTTTAAATATATATAAAAGGCTGTCTTTTTGAGACAGCTTTTTTCTTTACAATTTATTGCAAACTCAGAAAGTCTAATAGATTTTTTCAAGGTTTATAATGTTATGGCTTCCCTTATCACAACAGGAAATATTAATTTTAATTATTTGAAATAGAATCACAATAATTATCTTAAATTGCAATTCCATTTTTAACCTTTAAAAAGAGGACTTTACCTTTAGCCTTATGAAAAAAATAGCATTTCTTTTTCTTTTAATTTCGGCATTTGCATCATCACAGAAATCTGAATTGGAACAGAAAATAAGTTCTATTACAAAAGGTAAAAAAGCTACGGTGGGGGTTTCCGTTCTTGGGTTTGAAAACAGTTTTAAATACAGTGAAAACGGGGATCAAAAGTTACCACTGATGAGTGTTTTCAAGTTTCACATTGCCTGTGCTGCGCTGAATCTTATCGATAAGGGTCAATTATCACTGGACCAAAAAGTATTCATCAAAAAAGCCGATCTTCATGAAAAAACATGGTCTCCGTTTCGGGAAAAGTATCCTAATGGAAATATTGAAATTACTTTACATGAAATCATTGACTATACGGTAGCTTTAAGCGATAATAATCTTTGTGATGTACTCATAAAACTTGTTGGAGGTACCAAAGCCATCCAGCAATTTATGAATTCTAAAGGAGTAAAAGACTTCCAGATCAAATATACTGAACATGACATGGCTCTAAATGACTGGAAAGCATTGTATGAAAATTACAGCACGACCAATTCTACTGTACAAATGCTGAAAACATTCTATGACGGAAAATTGCTTTCCAAAAAATCTACAGATTATCTCATGCAAATTATGCTGGGGACTAAAACAGGAACCAATAAAATTATAGAACAACTCCCCAAAGGAACTCCTGTTGCCCATAAAACGGGGTCTTCGGGTAAACCCAATAATATTCTTACCGTTGCAGAAAATGACATGGGAGTCATCACTCTTCCCAATGGAAAACACTATGCAATTGCCATATTTGTAGTCAATTCTACAGAGGTAGAATCAACAAACTGCAAAATTGTGTCTGATATTTCCAAAGCGGTTTGGGACAATTTTAATAAGTAAAATAATAAGCTTAATTTTAGAGCAGAGAATTAGATCCATTCTTTGAATTCATCAGTATGAAAAAAGTAATATTAGCGGCGGCTTTATTTTGTTTTACATTCATCTTTTCACAGAAGAATCAAAACTATTTAGAGATTAGCTATGGAAGTGTTTGCTGTGGTCCTCTTTCTGAAAAACCAGTCATCAGTTTCTTAAAAGAGTTTAAGAAAAAAAATCAAATAAGAAGTCTGGAAATTCTTATGCAGAAAGGAATGGGAAGAGAGGGAGAATTTAACCTGTATGTTGGTACAGATTTTCTTACAACCAATCAAAGAAGTCGCCTTGTAAGGGGAATTACAGCAGCTGTTTCCAATCAGAACAACAACAGAAAAAGTGAAAACAATGGTAATGTAAACTTTGATCCGACAACCATTGTACACCAACAGGATCTTATAAAAGGAAAAAATTTAACTATCTATAAAAAATAAAGGAAAATGATCAAAAACATTGTAGTTATCGGAGCTGGAACCATGGGAAATGGTATTGCACACACTTTCGCACAAAGCGGTTTTAAGGTAAATCTTGTAGATGTATCTCAAGATGCCTTAGACAGAGGGTTGAAAACCATTACTACGAACCTTGACAGAATAATTGCAAAGGGTAACCTTACGGAAGAACAAAAAGCGGAAACACTAGGAAACATCACTACTTTCACAGCACTTAATGATGCAGTTGGAGCGGCAGATCTTATTGTAGAAGCTGCTACAGAGAATATGGATCTTAAATTAAAGATCTTCGGTCAAATGGATGAATTGGCTCCTGCTGATTGTATCCTTGCAACGAATACCTCTTCTATTTCCATTACTAAAATTGCTGCAGCTACTAAAAGAGCTGATAAAGTAATCGGAATGCACTTTATGAATCCTGTTCCTATCATGAAGCTTGTAGAGATCATTAAAGGATACTCCACTTCTAAGGAGACTTTTGATGCCATCTATGAAATGAGCAAAACTTTAGGTAAGGTTCCTGTAGAAGTAAATGATTATCCTGGTTTTGTGGCTAACAGAATTCTTATGCCAATGATTAATGAATCTATCGAGACACTTTACAACGGTGTGGCCGGAGTTGAAGAAATTGATACGGTAATGAAATTAGGAATGGCTCATCCAATGGGACCTCTTCAATTGGCAGATTTCATTGGTCTTGATGTATGTCTTGCCATCCTTAATGTGATGTATGACGGTTTCAAGAACCCTAAATATGCTCCAAATCCGCTGCTTGTAAACATGGTAACTGCTGGAAAACTGGGGGTAAAATCAGGGGAAGGCTTCTACGATTATTCTGAAAGCAAAAAAGCTGAAAAAGTTTCAAAAATGTTTTTGAAATAATTTTAAGTCAATAATTTTATTTATCTTTGAGAAAGTTAAAACATTAAAAAAATGAAATTACCAAAGTTTTTATTGGCAGATAATTCGGAATTTCCAGAAGATCTATTCGTAGTCCACACAGAATATCCAAGATTTATCCTAAACGTTGAGGAAGAGGAAGTTGAATGGTTAGATGATCTAGAAGGAGATGATGAAGAGACTATGGCAGACGAAGCTACAAAAGTAGTAGAAGCAGCATTCAAATGGTGTGATGAAGAGTTGGCTAAGTACGACGAAGAAGAGGAAGATTAATTACATAACACTCTAAACATAAAAAAGGAACTCAAATTGAGTTCCTTTTGTTTTATTCTGATTTGTTGAATTTCAACAATAAAAGATTGTCTTTATAAAGTTCTAAGGTATTCCCGGAAATTACGTACTTGTTGGCTTTCCCCATCATATCCATAAAGTTCTGTTCTACTCCAATGTTGTTACACATCATTTTTGTAGATCCCATCTGACCGGCAGAGAAGCTCCCTGAAGCAGGATCTATTTGTGCAGTTCCAAAATAGTTATTACAACCTGCATTTCCTGTGATCTTTTCTCCTTCAATATTCAATGTTGGAATTTTACCTTTTACATTGTCAGCCAAAGTCCATTTTGTATTGGCAAGAGCCGCCTGAGCTTTTCCTACTTTAGAGGCAGATGCACTGGTCATAGTTCCACATGAAGCTAATACCGCTGCTGTACATATACTTAAAAAAAGATTTTTCATTTTTTTCTTTTTGAATTAATCCAAATTTACGGATTTTATATTATTTAAACGGTTTCTGTAGAATTTTATTGTTCTTTAACAGTGGCTATTTTGGCTTTATTTTAAACACAAATACCATGAATAGCTTCATACCTAGCATCACTTTATCATAGACATCAGTCAATACCTATAAAAATATCACAAAAAAAACGGACTTAAAAAAAGCCCGTTTTATATATCTGTTATCTCTTATAATTAAGATCTTAATTCTGCATTGAATTCTTTCTGGAAAGACTTAATCAGGGAATCCATTACTTCTGTGATTTCCTTTTCTTCCAGTGTTTTTTCTTCGTTTAATAGCTCGAAGCTCATGGCATAAGATTTCTTGCTTTCAGGAAGATTTTTACCTTCGTATACATCGAATAGGTTAATACTCTTAATGAAAGGAGACTTATTTTTCTTTGCTGTCTGGTATAGTTCCTGATAGTTTACATTCTTATCAATCAATAAAGCAAGGTCTCTTCTGATCTTGTTGAATTTAGGAATATCCTTAAACTTCAATTCGTTTTTAGAACGTAATTCCTGTGCAAACTCAAGTTCAATTTCTGCATAGAAACAATCCTGGTCAATATCGAAATCCTTTAAAAGAGCCGGAGCAACTTTTCCGATTCTTACCAATGCTTTTCCATCTGCTTCATAAGTAAGGGCATCAGAGAATCTGTCATCAGATAAAGCTACTTCTTTGTAGTTGATCCCTAATCTTTCTAATAAAACTTTAACATAAGCTTTCAGATTGTAAAAGCTTACTGCTGATTTAGGCTGTAACCAGTTCTCTGCAACATCTCTTCCGGAAACAATAATCGCTAATTGTTTTCTTTCTTCGTATTTATCTTTTTTGTGATAGATCTTTCCGAATTCGAAGAACTTGATATCCTGATTCTTTCTGTTGATGTTATATACTGTATTCTGAAGAAGTCCTTCTAATAAGGATTTTCTCATGAATGCAAGATCACCACTTAGAGGGTTTAATAATTTCACTGCATCCGTTTCGTCTTTTACTGAAGTTAATGAGTTATTCATTACTTCATTGAAACCAAGACTTTGTAAAGTTCTTGCCCAGCTGTTTTCCAATTCATCCTGATCGTTGGCACTTAGCTTAACAGGGGTAAATGAAATTTTTTGCGGGGCATCAATTTTATTGTAACCGTAAATTCTTAAAATCTCCTCAATCACATCAATTTCTCTTGTTACATCTGCTCTGTAAGCAGGAACAGAGATTTCAAAACCGTTAGGAATTTCATTTAAAACCTGAATTTCCAATGCCTTTAAAATTTCCTTTACTTTTTCTCTGTGAATTTTTGTTCCTAAAATCTGCTCAATTTTAGAGAATCTAAGGATCACATAGCTATCCTCAATTTTTTTAGGATATTCTTCCAGCAATTCTCCAACTAGTTTCCCTTCTGCTATCTCCTGAATCATTTTAATAGCGTGAGTAATTGCTGTTCTTGTAATATTTGGATCTACCCCTCTCTCAAATCTGAAAGATGCATCTGTATTCAAGCTGTGAAGTTTTGCTCCTTTTCTTACTGCAATTGGATTGAAGTAAGCACTTTCAAGGAATATTGTTTTTGTAGTTTCAGATACTCCGGAGTTTTCTCCTCCGAAAACACCTGCAATACACATTGGATTATCTTTACCATCCTTGATCATGATTTCGGAACCATTCAATGTTCTTTCCACACCATCCAGGGTAGTAAACTTTGTTCCAGGTTTTACAACTCCTACTTTCACTTTTTTGTCTGCAATTTTATCTGCATCAAATGCGTGAAGCGGCTGTCCGTATCCGTGAAGAATATAGTTGGTAATATCTACTACGTTATTAATTGGGCTTAATCCGATTGCTTTTAGCCTGTCTTTTAACCAAGCCGGAGATTCTGCAACTTTTACATTCTCAATAACAGCTCCGATATATCTTGGACATAGCTCTGCGTCTTCAATTTCCAGTTTGAAATCATGAGTTCCTTCGTTATTTAAAACTTCTGAAGCTACTTTGTGGAACTTCGACTTCAATTGGTTGGTAGAAAGATAGGCATTCAGATCTCTTGCAACACCGTAGTGAGACATAGCATCTGTTCTGTTTGGTGTTAAACCAATTTCAAAAACCTCATCATTTGTCAATTCAAAATAGTCTGCAAAATTCTTTCCTACTTCATATTTGGTTTCATCCAACACCATGATTCCTCCATGATCTTCGCTAAGACCAAGTTCATCCTCCGCACAGATCATCCCCTGAGAAACCTCACCTCTGATTTTTGCTTCCTTAATTTCAAAAAAGTTTCCAGTTTTGTCATAGATTTTTGTCCCAACAACTGCTACAGGAACAGTTTGTCCTGCATCTACATTAGGAGCTCCGCAAACGATATTCAATACCTTTCCGTTTCCTACATCTACTGTTGTTTTCTTTAGTTTGTCAGCATTAGGATGTTTTTCACAGGTCAAAACCCTACCTACGACAATACCTTCCAGACTACCTCTTACACTTTCAAATTTATCTATCCCTTCAACCTCAAGACCTATATCTGTAAGGAATTCACCGATTCTTTCAGTTTTCAATTCCGTTGTCACAAAGTCCTTCAGCCAGTTGTTTGATATTTTCATTTGTTTATCTATCTACTTTTTTAATTGGTCAGATGAAACCGAAAGGTTCGCCTGCTTTATTTTGAAACTTTTATTTGAAACATCACGCAATTATTTTACGTAATTTTTCGAGGTACAAATGTCGTGTTTTTTTGAGAAATACAGAAATTTAGAAACAACTTTAAGACAAATAATTTTGATTCATTTCTCTTCGGAAGATTGGATAAATCGCTATTTTATTGACTTCATCTTAAAAATTCTTAATTGACAGCTGGCTTAACCACTTTCTTTACACTATCCGAAAACAATACAAGTCCGGCCGCCATCATGATAATATCCTTCAATACAAGACGTCCCGCTCCCGATAAATACGGAAATCCATACTGAGGGGTTGGGTAATCTCCCCCAAGATTAGGGACATAGACTTCCGGGGTCGTAACAAGAAATGAAAGTGTAACCAATGACATTAAAAATGTTAAAGCTCCTCCTATGGCACCTATTTTAGGAAACCAAATTCCCGATAATACTAAAACACCTATGATTAGAATCATTGCACCCAATCCGTATGAAAACCCATATGTTCCATTTTCCGTATGCCAGTCAATGTTTTTCTTGACTACTTTTCCTTCCGGATTTTTGTATAGTGTATATTCTGAAACCAGCTTTTGGTCATCATTAAGGGCCTTATTCCCTGCATTTTTATAAAAGAAACTCATCAGTGGGCTGTTGGCAACAAAGGAAACAATTCCGTCTGCCTCATATTGAAAAGCTTTAAGCCCGCCAATCCAGGCCATAACGATGAATATTGAAATTCTCAGAAAGTTGAAGAAATAAGTATCCAGTCTTAATAAACGGTAGTATAGTCTGCTGTTTTGCATATGATTTACTTTTTTTAACAAAGGTATTTACATACACAGCGCCTTAACATAGATATTTCAGGACATTACATGGACATTTTTGCCACTACAGAAATTCCTACTTTCTCTCTATATTTTTTGGGGGAGCAGCCTACAGATTTTTTAAAATACCTGCTGAAGTAAAATTCATCACCGAATCCTAGTTCCGAGGCAATTTCCTTTATGGAACGATAGGTTAAATGAAGCAATTTTTTGGCTTCCAGAATGATTCTTTCATTAATAAGCTGGGAAGGTGTTTTGGAAAATTTTTTTTTAACGGCTTTACTTAGAGTATTGTTCGTAATACTAAGCTTATCACTATAAAATGAGAGTTCCTTTTCATCCTTGAAATGAATTTCCAGCAGTTTCTGAAATTCAACAGTATTTTTACTGGGGAGCTTTTCATTGGAAACAGAACTACGTTCAATGCCGCTCTTTTGTTTACTGCATAAAGCAAGAATCAATTGGATGTAAGTCTTGATGATGGATTGTGAAAACAGATGGTCTTCAGATTCTTCTTTTTTGATATGTTTAAAAAGTTCCAGAATATAATCAAAACTGTCCTTTGTAAGCTCTATCCCCGGATTCATGTAAATATTATTGAAAAGAAGTCCGTTGCAGGCTACTTCTTCTTTATGATATTCAATGCAGTAATAATCGCCATGAAAGAAAAGAACATTAATATTTTCTTCAGATTCTGAGACTAATCTCAACTTTTGATAAGGTGAAAGAAACAGGATATTGTATCCATTATAAGAATAATTGATATCATCCACAGAAAAAAGACCCAACCCCTGCCACAAAACAACACTATAGTTTTCAGTGGTAAAATCTGAAAGAAAATCTGAAGGATGATAAGACTGTATTCTTGCTTCCATGATTTAAGATAAATTTCTTATTGAGTATAAAAAATAAAAGCCGGAAATTTAATTCCAGCTTTTATCTATTTGTCATTTAATATTACAATCCGATTACCGGCATTGATAACATTAAGATATTTTCGTTTTCTTCAAGACCATCAAGAGGCTCAATAATCCCCGGTCTGTTGGGTTGAGACATTTTCATGGTAATATCGTCAGAACCTAAGATCGTTAACATTTCAGTTAAGAATTTAGAGCTGAATCCGATATTGATATCTTCTCCGTTGTAGTCACAAGGTATCTGCATATCTGCCTTGTTTGCATATTCAGTATCTTCTGCATGCAGGTGAAGAATGTTTCCTGAAAGCTTAAATCTTACCTGATTGGTAGATTTGTTAGACATGATAGATGCTCTTTTGATCGCTCCCAGCAACAGGTTTCTGTTGATGGTCAATACATTTGGATTTTCCTTAGGAATTACCGCTGTATAGTTTGGATATTTTCCATCAATCAGTCTACAGATCCAGATATGCTTATCAAAAGTAAATTTAGCCATATTCTCATTGAAGTCGATTTTAACGTCTTCATTGGAACTTGCCAGAATATTCTTAAAAATATTCAACGGTTTTTTAGGCATGATAAACTCCATTGGTTCAGCATTCATAAGGTCTGTTCTTTTATAAACAACCAATCTGTGAGAATCTGTAGAAACAAAGTTGGTTTCATTTTCTCCAAACTGGAACAGAACTCCTGTCATTACCGGACGTAGAGAGTCATTACTTGTAGCAAATAATGTATTGGTTAAAGCTTCAGACAAAACACCTGCTGGCATTGTCACACTTTGTGATGCATCAAATTCTGGTAGCTCAGGGTAGTCATCAGCGTTGTCCAATGCTACTGCGAAATTATCTTTTTCATCTAAAATCTCAAGCTGGCTTCCAGTTCCCTCCGCATTGTCCTTTACAACAAATGTTAAAGGCTGTTCTCCATATGTCTTGATAAAATCCTGAAAAATTTTAGCAGGAACGGCAAATTTACCTGAATCATCAGACTTCACTTCCAAAGAAGTTACAAGAGTCGTCTCGCCGTCAGATGCTGTAATGGTAACATTATTTCCGTCTAATTCAAAAAGATAGTTTTCTAAAATCGGTCTCGATTGAGAGCTTGATATTACGCCACTTACAGTTTGCAACGCCTTCTGCAGTTCACCACTTGAAATAATAAATTTCATAGATTTATAAAATAAGTTTCTACAAATATAATAAATACATACAACAAAGAAAAAAATAATAGGGAGGAGTTTTGAACAAACATCGTCAATCTGTTTTAAGACCTGATATTATGTTCGCATTTCCAAGGGCTTCCACTTTTTTATCAAAAATATAGCTTTTGAAATCACTCCCATTGATTTTTCAATCCTGTATTCCAAATATAGCAGATTAAATTCAACAATCAAAGTACAAAACCTATCTTTGTTGAAAAAAGTAAAAGAGCCATGCAAAAACCGCAACTCCATAAAAGTTTTCTCAATGCTTTCCGCGGTGTTTTGGTGATGCTAAAAACGGAAAGGAATTTCCGGATTGAGTTTCTGGCTTTTCTTATCAATCTGTTTTTAATTTTTTATTTAAAACTATCCAACATTGATGCAGCTATTATTCTCATTGCCTCAGTGGCTGTTTTAAGTGCTGAAATTTTCAATACTGCCATTGAAAAGATCTGTGACATCATTCAGCCTGATTTCGACAAAAGAATAGGCTTTATTAAGGACATTTCAGCAGGAGCCGTAGTATTATTGGCTGCCATTTCTATAGTTATTGGCATCCTTGTTTACGGGAAATATATTTTTTAAGCGGTTCATCCCATCAAATTTTCATAAAATTCATATAAAGTTCCATTCATTTAATAATTTTTATTAAGTTCGCCAAAAATTCATTTTATGAAAAAGATAGTCGCTGGAATTTTAATATTGGGAACTCTTTCATCATGCAGCCTTGGTGATGATACTCCAACAGGAAATAATAACAACAATATTTATGACACTAATATTGTTGGACTTTGGAAAATACAAACTGAATATCAGATTTCAGGATCCGATAAGTCAACGGTAATCCATGAAAACACTCCTGATGATTGCAAAAAAAAGGGAACTTATGAATTTCGGAATGATGGAAAGTATTATATGAATGACTATAATACAGTGGGTTCCGCTTGCCAGAAAACAGAATCTACTCTTCCCTATTTTTATGATTCGACACAGATGAAACTTACCATTAACAATAATAATGCTGAAGTTCTGGATCTTTCCACCAGTAAACTTGTCATTTTAACTCCTGCTAACTATGATTATAATGGTGATAATACCAATGACTATATAAAAACTGTTTTTTATAAATAACCAGTGTAATAAAAATACTGAAGCCTCCTGATCATTTTTCAATGCTGGAGGCTTTTTTATGGTTAAATGGATAATGAAGTATTGCTATTTGCTTTATTGTATTGCAATAAAAATATCTACTTCTGCGTCTTCAGGATTCATTGCTTTTTCTCCATATATTTCAAAGTCGGCTGTAAATGTTCTGCCCAGATCCATGTTCCAGATTTTGATCCATTCGTTGATCACCAGATTTTCTGCTAAATTTCCCTTAGGTGTAAATTTCACATAGTCTCCACCATCAAAGGATTTACCAACCATTCCTTCTGGAACATGATCCAGACTGGCTACTTTGCATCCAAGGATTGTGGTATAAGGTTTTGTATGGTCTTTTTCATAATCTGTATAGATAGAATAAACTGCATTATCGATCTTATTGGGAATATTCTCCACAATATTTTCTTTCATTAATTGTTCCCACAACACCGGAATATCCTTTGCGGCCTGATTATTTTCATTGGTAGTTCTTACCGCAATTCCTATCACCTTAAAAGGCTCGACTTTCACGTTATTCATGTTTTAATTTTTCTTTTGTCTTTACCAAAGATAGAAATGAATTGTGACAACTGTTTGTCAGCAGGATTTCTGATAGCATTCAAATAAACAGTACGGAAAACTCATGCAAATTTTAAGTTTTGGCTAAAGCCTATGGATTGGTGGTTTAAAAATAAAACGGGCTAAAGCCCGTTTCTATTGATCTATTATTGTAATATTTATCGTTCTGTGTTTTATCTTAATCAATTCTAAGAAATGGAGATTATACTCCTACATAGATAAATCCTTTTTCTCCGGATTTAAAAATGGTTTCGATTCTTTTGTAATCATCTACTTCATATTCGTCCGCCTGAAGAATTTCATTCTCTGTGACTTCAAAAAGCATTCCTTCTACTTGATCTTGTTCATTTCCTGAGAACTCCAGAACGGGATGGTATTTCTGACCACTTTTCCGTAATACTTCAGGGTCTGTAATTTCAAGCATCCTTAGCGTATACCCTGATAGGGACTCTTTTTTCCCTTGTAAAATTCGTCCAAAGGTTTCAAGTTGAACCTGCTCTTTCTGCAATGTTCCGTAAGAAAATAAATGGGGCATTATAAGTATTTTTCAATGATTGGGATTGCAATTTCAGCCATCATTCCATAGCCTTTTTCATTCGGATGCACTCCGTCGGCGGAAAGCAAAATTTCTTTATCGGCCAAGATTGCTGTATAAAAATCTATGTATATTAAAGAATGATCCTGGGCAACATCCTTGAGAATTTGGTTGTAGGCAACTACTTCTTCGTTGGTCCTTACCTTCCCTGAACCGACTGCTACTCCATCTATATTTTTTGAAACCGGAAGAATACTTACCAAATAAATATCCTTTGAGAACTCTTTTGCATGTTGAACGGCTTTTATCATATTACTTTTAAATGTTTCCGGCTCTACCACCTGTACCCCTTCTTTTTTGGCAAGATCATTGGCTCCATAACTTATAAAAACCAAATTTCCGTCTGCTGAATTTCTAGCCTCTATTTCAGTGGTCATTCTCTTTAATAATCCTTCTGTAGTTTCCCCACCAATTCCCAGATTAAATAAAATTAATTCATCACCATTTCCCTCGTGGAATTTTTGCAGGGCATATCTTTTTAAAATATCAACCCAGCCCCCGAAAACGCCGTCATATTCTCCATACGTTATACTGTCTCCAAAGAACAGTCCATATACAATTTTCTTCATTCAATTCGTTCTTTTATTTATTATCTAAACCTGTTCAATGACTCAGGCTAAAAGCATTTAAAAATAGTATTCAAAGTAAAATAAAATCTTCTGAATACGCTCCATCTCTGTATGTTTTTTTAACATCTTTTTTAGGAAAAACAGACAAGTAAGAAGTTATAATTAAACTTCCGCCTTCTTATTTTATCAATCTAAGGTGAGGCTAATATTAGAATGAGACTGAATAATTTCAATTAAGACATCAAACAACGTCTGTCCTTTTCCTTTCATCAAATCATTCAATTTTTGCTGAATCAGTTCTCTATTAAACGGTTTTCCCTGTCTGATTTTATTCTCATAGAATTCTTGAGTAGCCTTAAACCCCAGATCTTCTTTTGATTTTTGAGATTCTTTCCAGACGATTTCAACTTCTTCATTGTTATCAAAAACACCGAAGCCTCCGTAAAGGATATCGTCAAAGCCATCCAAGGTTCCTACTTTCCAGTCAGTATCTTTCATTAAGACATCGGAAACTTCTTCATAGAATTCTGCTAAAGACGAAAAATGACCGCCATTGATGACGATCATTTTTCTTTTATTGTTATTTGAAGTATTCAACACCGTTTTTGAATATGTTGTGATAATTCGCGGTTGGTATATTCTTCATGAGACCCTCTGCAAAACGCTCCGGATGGCCCATCCTTCCGTAGATCTTTCCACATGGGCTTGTGATTCCTTCAATTCCGAATAATGAATTATTAGGGTTGAATGGCATTCCGTGGGCAATGTTTCCATCAAGATCAATGTATTGGGTTGCAATCTGTCCGTTTTCATATAACTTCTTGATTTCCTCTTCTGAAGCCATGAAACGTCCTTCACCGTGAGAAATAGGAATAGTGAACGTTTGACCTTTCATTCCTTTTAACCAAGGGCTTTCGTCATTTACAACCTGTACTGTTACCATCTGAGAGATATGTCTTCTGATAGCATTGTGAGCCAAGGTTGGTGAGTTTTCATCCAGATCCTTGATTCTTCCGTAAGGCAGCAATCCTGATTTAACAAGCGCCTGGAACCCGTTACAGATCCCGACGATTATCCCATCTCTGTCCAGTAATTCATGAACCGCATTTCTCATTTTTTCGTTTTTCAGAACGTTTACAATGAATTTTGCAGAACCATCCGGCTCATCACCGGCTGAGAACCCCCCTGAGAAAGCTAGAATCTGGGATGTTCTGATCTCTTCTACCCAAGCATCAATACTTTCATCCAGTAACTGGTGATTAATATTGATTAAAGGTAGGCTGCTTACTACAGCACCTTCTTTCTGGAATGCATTCAGCGTGTCATACTCACAGTTTGTCCCCGGAAATACTGGAGCAAAAACTTTAGGCTGTGCTATTCCATGTTTTTTGATAATGATATTTCTTGGATGGATTGAGTTTGACTTTTCGTCAATTTCCATCGTTATTTTTTCTTTTTCTACTGTTGGGAAAAGGCTTTCGAATGTACTGGTATTGGCAGACACAAGATCCAAGATACTAGATTCAAGATTGTTAATTTTCAAAATCCCTGAATCTTTTACTTCTCCAATCAACTGAAGAGCTGTTGAGCTTAATTCTTCTTTTGATTCAATGATTAAACTACCGATATTTTTAGCTAATAAAACAGTTTCATCAGCATTGATCTCAGCACCCAATCTGTTTCCGAAGCTCATTTTAGCTGCAGCTACTGCAACTCCACCCTCTTTCACTGTTTTTACAGAAACTATTTTTCCTGACTTGATGTTTTCAAAGATGAATTCATATACTTCTTTTAATGCATCATAATTCGGAAGACCACTTTCCTGAGAAATATGGTTAAAGAAATACAACTTGTTCCCCGCCGTTTTAAATTCAGGTGAAATGATATTTTGTTTGTCTCCGTTAGCACATGCAAAAGAGATCAAAGTTGGAGGAACATTCAGGTCCTGATAGGTCCCACTCATTGAATCTTTACCTCCAATGGCTGCAAGGCCAAGGTTGATCTGTGCGTCATAGGCTCCTAAAAGTGAAGCTAAAGGTTTACCCCATTTTTCAGGAGACTGGCCCAGCTTTTCGAAGTACTCCTGGAAGCTTAATCTGATATTTTTGTAATCACCCCCCATGGCAACAATCTTCGCCACACTTTCTACCACAGCATAAGATGCTCCTAATAGTGAGTTTTGCTTTGATATCTCAGCATCAAATCCCCAGCTTGCCAAGGAAACGGTTTTGATATCTTTTGCTCCTAAGACAGGGAGTGCCTGTACACTTCCTTCCATTAGGGTTTGCTGATATTTTCCTCCTAAAGGCATCGCAACAGTTGTTCCTCCTACTGAAGAGTCGAACATTTCCAATAATCCTTTTTGGGAAGCTACATTTTTATCTTTTAAAATGGTGATGAAGTTTTCTGCAGTGAATGCTTTCGTTTCTGCTTTTACTTCTCCAAGGTGATTGATTTTTACTTCCTGAGATTTTGAACATCCGTTGGTATCCAGAAATTCTCTTGAAAGGTCTACAATTTTGTCTCCTTTCCAGAACATCTGCATTCTTCCTGAATCTGTTACTTTTGCTACTTCTACGGCAACAATATTTTCAGCTTCACAGAACTTGATGAACTTTTCTTTATCTTTTGGTTCTACCACAACTGCCATTCTTTCCTGAGATTCGGAAATAGCTAATTCTGTTCCGTTTAATCCTTCATATTTTAATGGCAATACATCAAGGTTTACTTCCAGAGAGTCTGCAATCTCACCAATTGCCACAGAAACTCCACCGGCACCAAAGTCATTTGATTTCTTGATTAATCTTGTTACTTCAGGGTTTCTGAAAAGTCTTTGAATCTTACGCTCTTCTACGGCATTTCCTTTCTGAACTTCTGAACTCATGGTGTGAATAGAGGTTTCATCCTGTTCTTTTGAACTTCCGCTTGCTCCTCCAACACCGTCACGACCTGTAGCGCCTCCTAAAATGATAATTGAATCACCGTTTTCAGGCTTTTCACGTCTTACCCAATCAATAGGAACCGCTCCGGTAACGAAGCCTACTTCCATTCTCTTGGCTTTGTAGCCTTCATCATAGATTTCGGAAACCATTGTAGTGGCTAATCCGATCTGGTTACCGTAAGATGAGTATCCGTTGGCAGCTTGCTTTGTAATTGTTTTTTGAGGTAATTTACCTGGTAAGGTTTTATCAACTGATTCTAAAACGTCTGCAGCCCCTGTTAATCTCATCGCCTGGAACACGAAAGATCTTCCGGACAATGGATCTCTGATAGCTCCTCCCAAACATGTTGATGCTCCTCCAAAAGGTTCAATTTCTGTTGGGTGATTGTGGGTTTCGTTTTTGAATAATAAATACCAAGGTTCTTTTTTACCATCGTATTCTGCTTCAATCTGGATGGTACATGCATTGATCTCATCAGAAATCACCAGGTTATCCAGATTTCCAGTTTTATGGAAGTATTTACCACATACTGTTGCCAGATCCATTAAAGAGATTGGTTTCAGCTCACGGCCTAAGAATTTTCTTTTTTCGATATAATCATTGAAAATGGTTTCCAAGGTATGCTTGAAGTCTCCTTCAAACTGAATGTCTGACAATTCTGTTTCGAAAGTCGTGTGACGACAGTGGTCGCTCCAGTAGGTATCTAATACTTTAAGTTCAGTTTCTGTAGGGTTTCTCTGCTCAGTTTTAAAGTAGTCCTGAATAAATTTCAGGTCATCTAAGCCTAATGCAAACCCATGATTGTTATAGAAGTTTTCAAGCTCAGCATCGTTGAAATTGATGAAATTTTCGTGGATCAAAACCTTTGAAGGTGTTTCGTCTGCAGGAATATCCAGAATGGAAAGATCTTTTTCCTGAGATTCTACTTTATTGATCAAAAGATCCTTGATTTTAACAAGATCAGCTTCAGACACTCCTTCAAATTCGATCAGTTTACCACTTCTTACTTTTGACTTTTCATTTTCTGTCAGCAAAGCAATACACTGTTGTGCAGAGTCTGCTCTCTGATCATACTGGCCAGGCAAAAATTCCATACTGAAATGGGTATTTTTTGCAGGGTTTTCTGTGTGTAAAATATCAGTAACAGGGTCTACGAAAGTGTTGTTTACCACTTTTTCAAATTCTCCATCATTCAAATTGAAGATGTCATACACATTGTAGACTTTTACACTTTGAATTGCCGGAACAACCGCTTTTACTTCATCAAAAATTTTTGGACTTTCAACATCGAAAATTCCTCTTTTTTCTACGAAAATTCTTTTGTTATTAGACATTAGATGTCAGATTTTAATATTAGATTTATTTTTCTTTTTACTTTCTGAGTTCAGAGCATCCGTATGAGATTACTGTCTACGCTGGTTGCTCTTTTGGGTGTTACCATCCACCCTATAATATTGATTACAAATTTACTCTTTTTACTTTCTTTTTCCTCAATCTTTTTTTTATAATACCAATGCCAGATTATTATCTTTGGTGCCATCATTATTGGATGCATTTTTAGAAGCTCCAATCCATTCTTCTTTATTCAATACAAATTTAAAAGAATAGGGCTTTCCTTTTTCAAATTGAGAGACAGGAACCTCCAATTCATAGAGATTTTTATCCTTTTTGATCATCTGATATCCTTTATTTTCAGAATCCCAATTATTGAAACTTCCTGCTACAGCAACGGTATTGATCAGGTTTCCGTTCAGGTTTTTCGGATGCGTGTAAGAAAAAACGATTTTATCTCCCTTTACGGAATATCCATACACCTGCTTTTTATCTGAAGTTGAAGTAAGATCGGCTACTAAACTGTCCGTCCCATTATAAAGCGCGGTAAATGTTTCAGGTCCATTGATGTTCACGATTATACAAATTCCAATATTCAGCTCAGGAAATACAGTAAACAAGCTATTTATTCCATAGGATCCACCATGTTTAAATCCTCTTTTACCATGTTCAGTAATCCAGTATTTATCCCAAAAATATCCATACCATCCTTCTTTACTGTTGTTAATGTTTCTTTGAGACTCCTGTACTATTTTATCTTGTGGATTCAGTTCTTCTTTTAAAAACTTCACCATATCTCCCATTGTAGATTCGGTTTTCGAACCACCTGAACCCCATAAAAGGCTTTGTCCCACAGGCATCAGACGATAATTTTCATGATATCCATTAGCCTGAGCTTCATTTTTACCAAGTTCGAGTTTGGTATGATTCATTCCAGCTTTTGAGAAAATATTTTCTTTTAAAAGCGTTTCATAGCTTTTTCCGTAAATATTTTCCAGCATCAGACCAGCCAACTCAAGGCTTAAATTACTATAATTGTATTCTTTACCTGGCTCCATGTTTAGTTTGACAGTCGCCAGATCTTTTTTAAAGTCTTCTTTTGTATATCTTTCGTTAAGCTTCTCATAAAGAAAAGGAGTTTCATCCGTCATTTTTTTCCTTAATTCATCATCGTTAGGAAGATTTCTTGGAAGCGCTGTTTCGTAAGAGATTAAGTTTTTTATTTTTATGGGAACACCATTATATTCTAAGTTAGGGTAAGATCCTTTCAAGTATTTTCGAACATCATCATCAAGACTTATTTTACCCTCCAATACTGCCTGTGCCAATAACTGTCCTGTAAAAAGCTTGGTAATGGAAGCTATTGCAAAATAAGTAGTATCGTCTGCTTTATTTCCTTTTCCTTTGTCTATTTCACCAAAGTGCTTGGTGTAGATTTTTCCATCTTTAATGATTCCGACAGAAACAGAATATGCTTTGGACTCTTTTACCACTTTCTGAGCAGCAGCATCTATGATTGAGTAGACTTTTTTATCACTTTGTGCATGGTTCTTTGCAAATGCCAAGGCAAAAATAAATATAAGTATGCTTTTTCTCATTAAGTTTAATTCTGGTTATTTTTTGAATTTATTCGGGTTATTAGAATGTTTTTTTTGGTATTCTTCTGCTTGTTTGATCTCCTCTTTCAGCCATTTTCCGAAAGGAATCATTTTATCTTCATAATTTATTGTAAAAACGCTTTTCCCATCTTCTGACACAAAAAATTTCAGATCATCAAATGCTGCTAAGTTTGTTTTCTTATTATCATAGGTATTGATCTGATAATACGGAAAGTTTTCCTGTGGTCTTTCTACAATTTCAAAAAGAAGTTTTTTTTCATCTTCAGACATTTCATTATAAATGTTGACATAATGAACTGCCGAGATTATTTTATTGTATTTTTCAAAGAATTGAAGGATATTTTTTTCTTTTTCACTGTATTGAAATGAATATGGATAATATTTTCCATCGATATCAATGTCTTTCTCTGAATGTTTTGTAAGCGGCTGAACAGTTTCTCCTTTGATATTCATCACTCCCCAAGTACCCCCTACGATTGCAGGATGCTCATCATCTGTTTTCTCCCAGTCACAACCATCACAGAATACGGCATATCCATAATTAAAAGATGCTGAAAAGTCATGATTAGGCTGAATGACGGTTTTTCCATTTCTGTCTGCAAATCCTATTTTTCCATTTTTTACAAACCTCCTTAGTCCTTCTGAAAAATAGTCTGCTCCGTTATCGTACAAATAAGGTTTGTACAAAAAATTACCTTTTCTGTCATAAACGTATCCAAAGCTATTTTTTTCATATTTGTCGTTTCTTTTCCCACCAGGAAAGAGAATGGTTTCATTGCCAATTCCATCTTGCAGTAATTCTCCGTCTTTGATTCCGGTATAATCTTTAAATTCTGCAGGAATGATGATTTTTCCAGTCTGGTCTTTAACTCCTATTAAAGAATCTTTGGAAATAAAATACCTCAGTGCTTCTTTCTTCTGAGAGAAAAACAGTACGGGAATCATTGCAATCAATAAAAGGGTTTTGTTCATGGCAGGTTAGAAATAAAAAATGCAGCCCAAAAAGGCTGCATCCTGTTTTATACTTTAAGATCAGCTTCTAATCCTATCAAGTCTTTATTTTGGTCTATAATCGGCTGCACTTCATTCTTGACAAATTCTTCTGTCTGAATCGGTGCGAACCCAATAAAGTTCTTCGGATCTAAAACTTCTTTTAATTTTGATTTATCTAACTTTAAAGAATCATCATTTAGGATTCTTTCGATAAGGTCATTTTCTTTCCCTTCCTCTTTTACTTTCTTGGAAGCTTCCATAGAATGAACTCTGATGACTTCGTGAATTTCCTGACGGTCACCACCTGCTTTCACTTCTTCCATGATAATATATTCTGTTGCCATGAAAGGAAGTTCTTCTTCAATGTGCTTGTTGATTCTGTTAGGATACACTACAATTCCGTTCATAATATTGTTCCAGATCAATAAGATGGCATCTACTGCCAGGAACGCCTGTGGAATAGTTAATCTCTTGTTTGCAGAATCATCCAGTGTTCTTTCAAACCACTGGGTAGAAGCTACCATTGCAGAACTCGTCGTTAAGGACATTACATATTTTGCCAATGCTCCAATTCTTTCACTTCTCATTGGATTACGCTTGTAGGCCATTGCCGATGAACCGATCTGGTTTTTCTCGAATGGTTCTTCAATTTCCTTAAGATTTTGAAGTAAACGTAAATCGTTCGTGAATTTGTGAGCAGACTGAGCGATATTTCCTAATAAGGCAACAACCTTAGCATCAATTTTTCTGTCATAAGTTTGTCCGGAAACTCCGAAAACTTTTTCAAAACCGAATCTTTTTGAAAGTTCTTTATCTAAGTGTTTTACTTTAGAATAATCACCGTTGAAAAGCTCAAGGAAACTGGCAGCCGTTCCTGTAGTTCCTTTTACGCCTCTGAAACGAAGGGTTTCCAGGAAGAAATCAAGCTCTTCAATATCAAGAACTAAACTCTGTAACCAAAGTGTAGCTCTTTTCCCAACCGTTGTTAACTGAGCTGGCTGGAAGTGGGTGAATCCTAACGTTGGAAGATCTTTATATTGAATGGCAAAATCTGCCAAGTTTTTCATTACGTTAACTAACTTTTTCTTTAGAATTAAAAGTCCGTCACGAATTTGAATTAAGTCTGTATTGTCTCCTACAAAAGCTGAAGTAGCTCCCAAGTGGATAATTCCCTTTGCTGAAGGTGCCACATCACCATACGTGTGAACGTGAGCCATTACATCATGACGGAATTTCTTTTCGTATTCTGCTGCTTTATCAAAATCGATATTTTCAGCATTAGCCTTTAATTCAGCGATTTGTTCGTCTGTAATGTCAAGACCTAAGTCTTTTTCGATCTCTGCTAAAGCGATCCAAAGCTTTCTCCAGGTACGGAATTTGTTATTATGTGAGAAATTAAACAACATTTCTTCACTGGAATAGCGCTCTTCCAATGGATTTTTGTAGGAATTCATTCTTTCTTTTACTTTTTAGATGTACAAAAATACGGTTTTTCAGTGAGAGATAAAAATCTTGCTTTTATGATTTTTGTAGTCTTTATTATGGGAAGACCTTCTGAAATTTTCTCGGCTATAAATCCAGTAAGATTTCCATTTTTATCAACTGTTGTTCTTCCTTGCTTGATACTTGTAGTTTTTATAACTACCCACTCCAAAGACTACATTATCCGTCTTTAGATGGTTCATCCCAAATGGGTAATAGTCATTGGCATCTGTAATCTCCAGAGCTCCTGCGCTGTTTTTGGCAAAGCTTACCCTCGCGTTTCCTAAATGATTCCTATACTGGTAAATATACATTTTTCTTTGAATTACAGCATCCTAAATGAAGCGCCCTTGAAAAATAGTATGATACAAGACAAAATCATAATAGGAAGATTCTATTATGATTTAAATATTTTTGAGTGAGTAAACTATTCAATCTTTTTAAGGACAAGATATAAAAACAAAAACCCCTCGCAATTTGTGAGGGTTTATTTTTTGTGAGAGTTTATTTTTATCTGCTCAAAGTTACAAACTTTGCGCAGCGGGGGATTTTTCTATTTCATCAGGAAGAAGAGTCTTTTGAGAACAAAAAAACAACAGTATTGTATCTTCTTTTAATCAGTAGTAAAATAAATAATGACAGCCTTTTCAATATAATGCAGATGGTCTCAAAACAGACAGAGGGAAGATTTAACGTCGTACCGATTGCACATTCAGGGGCGTGGATACAGGAGCATCTTTGGGAGTATCAGGGGTTTTTCCAAAAAGTGATGATTCCTGAAAATTCAATATTCCAGGCAGATGTTCCAACGGTAATCCATTGGCACAAAGAACAACTGTACTCAGATACCTGCGCAATGCAGTACAGGGACTGTAATGAACTGTATAATAAGTATAAACTATTGCGCTCACAGGAAGAACTAAAATCCAATGAGGGTTTAGGGTTGATTCTGAGTGCGCTCTTTTATAGGATTGGCGCCATATTTCCGTATGCAACTCTTGGTTACCGTCCCAACGACATCAACATCCGGATTCTCTGGAAGCTCTGCGAGTACGCAGACCCAAAGGTCAAAAACCTTGACTACCTTATCCAAAAACTGCCGTTTGATTTCTTCGAGTTCATTAATCCAAACAAAAACCTGTACAGGAACTCCCAATTCCTTGACGAAGACACTCTTTTCATCCTCGATGAACTGGCGCAGGGTTTCCTTGACATTTTGGATGGTCATCTTGAATGGTCATTTTGTTAATTAAGAACAATGAAGCCAACTCAATTGAGTTGGCTTACTTATTATATCCAGATTAAAAATCCAAGCTATTGAGTATCTTTATTTTTTTGCTGTTCGATATATTCTTCAGAATAAGGTCCTGTGTGATTTTGTTTTGCTTGTGCAAATAATAAATAATATGAAAATAGCATATTGCTAATTATCAAGATTATCACACTCCAAACAATTAACCCTCCTTTTTTATTTTTCTCTTTTGGTAACTTATCAAAGTTATTGACCATACCTTTCCATTGATTGTTATGATGAAAAATAAAATAATTGGGGATGACTATAAATAAAATTCCTATCCAAACAATTGTATTACCTAATTCTTGATGATTATCCGTAAAAATAGAATAATATATAAATAGCGGAAACAATGTAAAAAAACATAATACATCTAAAACCAAACCTGCTTTCCAATCACTCCAAAACTTTCCTCCCGATAAATCTGAAGTATATTCTATAGAACGGTAAATTTTATAAAAGAAATAATAATAGGCACTTTTTATCTTTTTCATATCTATATACTTATTATTGTTTCATTGCTCCAGGAAACATTTGATAATCAGGATTTATAGCTTTATTTTCCTGATACAATCTATCTTGGTCTGCTGCTGCTCCAGCCCATCCACCAGGATAAAATGCGTCTATTCCAAAATAAGCTGCAGAAACTACCGCACCAGGAGGACCGCCCCAAACCCCAATAGCTCCCATTGTTGTATTCAATCCTGCTTTTGCCGGATGAACAGCATTTGGAGAATTAGGATTTTGAGTATAATTATACACACCAACTCCGTCCATTGCAACACCTGCGAAAAAAGAAGCCTTACCTGCAATACCTCCCCATTTCCCAAACTTAGAAATTGGAACAGTTGCATCTGTCATTGCTGATTTACCAAACAAGCTAAGATTTCTGCCCGTTAACTGATAATTTCCTGATAACCCTCTCCTGATACCTTGGGAGTACATTTGGTCTGAATTTAAAACACCTTTAAATCCTGATAAAGTAGCCCCTGTCCCAAAAGCCCAATTCGCTTGCCCTCCAGGACCATACCAATTTGTAGTTTCTTTTGGTTTTCCCGAAGCTATAATTAGTGCAGATTCCTGAACTCCATCGTTAGCATAAGTTTCACTGGAACCTTCAGTTCCTTTTGTATAACTAACGTGGTTGGTCTTATCATTAATTGAATATGAACCGTCTTTATTTTTAGTGATTCCTCCACTAATATCGTGTTCTCTCCTGTACTCTCTCGCTTCTCTTCTTGTTTCGAATAATCCTGTTGGGTCTGAAAAATTAACTGGATTATCAAATCCGAAACGATATGGAGTTAATGTAGGTAATATTTCAGAAAGCCTGTCCATTCCCGTAAATCTACCAATGTCCGGCATATAATGACGGAAGTCCATTGCGTACATCCCGGTCTCCTGAAGTTCCTTTCCGTTGTACTTATAATTCTTGTAAGAACCTTGTCCATAAAACGAATTCCCTGTCTTCAAATGGTTCATCCCAAAAGGATAATAGTCATTGGCATCTGTAATCTCCAGAGCTCCTGCGCTGTTTTTGGCAAAGCTTACCCTCGCGTTTCCTAAATGATCTTTGTACTGGTAAATATACTGATCTTTTTTATAATCATAATATCCCTCGGCAGTAGGGAAAAATACAAGATCTTCATCCTTTGCGGGAACCACAATGAGGCCTCCTCCACCGCCAATGGGAGGGTCAATACCAGGTTCTAAAGGCTTGATAATTCCATCCATAGTATAGGCCTGCGTTTCCATGGCCTTGGACATCTCCCTGCTGGCAAGCAACAGCTCAGTACTTCCGCCTCCTGTGGTTGTTCTGTTTACATACTGAAACCCGTCAAGGTAATCTGAAACGGTATTAACGGTATAGCAGTTTGTAATGCCGCACTCCATCATGGAGTTTGTCTTTTGAAGCTTTGTTCCGTTGGCCGTATACTTGTAGCCAATAGCTCCATCCTGCAACCCGGAAACCTCAATTCTTTGAGGCAGGTTAAGGAAATTGTACTTGATGGAGGTTAGTTTTTTATCCCTCATATTCTCCATATTTCCGTTCGGGTCATAGGTAATGGTATTTCCACCGCCCTCATACCCTGACGGGTTGGTGGATATATCATTGATGCTGGTAAGCCTGTTTCCTGTGTAATTATAGGTAAGCCTGTCGATGACCGTTGCCGTTGTACTATTCTCAATGACAGAAGTTCTGTACATGTTGGTAATGTTTCCATTAAGGTCATAGTCGATTGCCTCGGTATGTTCCTTGCTCCATGGGTTGTTGGGGTTCTGGTAGTATCCTGCAGTCAGCCTGTTTAGTGTATCATAGGCATAGCTATACCTCTTCGGTTCCAAGGGAGGATTGGCTCCGGGTGACTCCATTGTTCTCCAATCAACCTCCACAATGTTTCCGTTATACATGGGCTTTACATTCTTTCCAATAAATAGTGCCTGGTCAGGGTTGGTGGTTCCATTCTTGTGATTATATTTGATCTTGTAGGAAAATAGCTTTCCGTTCAAAGTAGGGGCAGACATGTCATTTTTATTAATATCCGTCATCCATCCCCTGATATTGTAGGCATAATCCATGCTTTGCAGGTTATTGCCTACTTTTTTATTGATGAGTTGGGAAAGTTCGTTGTACTTATTCTGAGCTAAAATTTCCACAGGATTGGAGTCTACCTGATGCTTGTGTACCAGCAGCCTATTTTGGTGGTCATACTCAAAGTTCTCCGTGATTATCCTTTCCGTATCCGTATTTAACCTTTTGTGCCTTGTAACAACGGTTTGGGGAACCCCAGCAAAGTCCAGCTTGGACTCCGTCCTTGTATATCCTCCCAAGTGATTGATGGAATGGGTTTGGATTTCCCGCCCCTTAAGGTCATACCATATATAGTCCCTGGTCCAGTTGGTATCAGTAATGTTTCTTACATAGCTGGCGGTAGGCAGTCCTTTTGTACTGCGGCTTGTCATTACACCATTTATTTCCATAGGCGTGGGTGTTAGAACTCCCTGCCCCAGAACTGGCCCTGATTGTAACAATGGAAGATCTGGAGGATACTCGTCATAGTATTTCACGGTAAGTATGGCTATACTCTCCGTAGGAAATACCTTCTTTGTGTAATAGATGTTCATGTCATTCTGAACAATTGGAGTGGAACTTGTCTCCTCGTTGTTCCCTGCATTGGATGCCATTGTGTTGACCAAATCCTGTATTACATGCCTTTTATCGGTATTGGCAAAGAAGCCGGTATATACAGTTCTTCCAAGCTTGTCATACTTGGTAAAGATCCAGCCCTTGGCTCCAAAGTTAGTATTGATGGTCCTCAGGTTGCCATCCTGAACTAAAACAATTCTGTCCTGCTTGTCATACACCATAAACTCCCAATCCTTTCCCGGAAGCTTCTTCTCAACCAGCCTGTTTTTGCCATCATAGCGGTACTGGTAGTATAAATTGTCTAGTGTGGAGGGAGATAATGATCCGGAGACCGATGCCAATGGAGGAATAACAAAGGCCAATTGGTCGTACTCATTGTAAACATAGTAGGTATCTGCATTTTCTGTGGCGCTTAATACTTTTCTTACCAAAATGGTTTGTCCCTTGCCATTCTTAAACTCGATGGTTTTGTTCTCATCCTCATCGGTAACTACATTCTTGTAGAGCTGTCCGCTTTTGTAGAATCCGTTTTCAGAGTTCGGATCAGTAGCTGGGCTGACGGTTGATTGGGTGGCTCCGTTCACCCATGAGGTAGTGGTGGTGAACTTTTTTACCTCTCCTGTGGTATTGGCTTCATACTGGAACTTGACGGGTTTGTTGGCCCAGTCAGTACCTACCTGGATCTGCTGCTGGATTCTGCTCAATGGAGAACTTTCCAGGATCTTTTCTGAATAGATCTTTTCTGAGCCGTAAATACCCGGCTGGGCAGCATTGGACAATGGGTCTGCAATAATGGCTCCATTCATGGTATTGGCCTGTGGAACAGGCAGGTAATCCAACACCTGTCTTCCAAAGCCATCGTATTCAATCTTGGTGACAACGTCCCTGCCCAGTGGAGAAGCCTTTACGTTCACCACTTGCTTTGGACGTCCTAATCCATCAAAATACTGAACGGTTTCCGATGTTTTCGTAGGAGAAGTTCCATTATAGTCGAGATAGATTTTGGTTTGAATATAGTTTTCTGTAGGGGTAAGCTGTGCCTGAACCAACTGGGTGATCAGCAGCATACCTATGGGGATTATTATTTTCTTCATCAGTGTTAGTTTTTATAGTGGTAGTTGAATTCCTTTAATAATTTACCTGTCTGGCTGCCTTCTCGGATTTCCTTAAGTCTATTGGCGGAGTCATACAGATAAACCTCCCTGATTCCGGATGGCGGGGTAATACTTCTCACCCCAATCAAAGGGTCATAGCTGTAGGTCGTGACCTGGTAGTTGGACAGGCTGTTTCTAAAGGTGTCAAGAGCAGTCAGAAATCCTGTTTCATTATTACCCGGGACATCTTGTCCATCTGTATCGGATGCTGTTACTATGGCACTGATCAATGAGTCGGGAATGTCTTCCAGCTTTGCATTTTCAATCTTGGCAATGGGCTTGGTTTTACCATATCCCCAGATGATGACCGTTGATACTCCATTGCTAATGGTGTACTGTTGCAAATTACCCTTGGAGTCATATTTATCATAGGAAATTTCCTCTCTAGGAATATCATTATTCTGAAGATCATAAGACTGCACAGAAGTGGGAAATACATGAGCGAGATTATCATATTTCGTCTCTGTCTTGGAAATAACTTTTCCTGAAAGATCATTGATGTTCTGCTTTTTTAAAGTTTTGGTTTCTAATGGAACGCTTATCATATTAGCAGTGATCAGCTTTTGATTTCCTTTTTCATGAGCATATTGATAGCTGGTTTCCTGGCTTGTACCATCTGAATAGGTGGTCTTTTCAAAGGTGACCTGATGATGGCTTAGACTCTCATTGGCAGTGTTTATGATAGTGGTCTTTACAGGTAGTCCATTTTCATATTCTGTCTTGACCTTTTGGTAGTTTTTGATCATTGCACCATAAAAGAAAGCTGTCCTGTATATATTAGGGGATTGATTGGAAAAGTCAAATTCATTTACATAGTTCCCCCATTTATAGATAGGAATACTTTTAATATAATGGGAAAAAAGATAGCTTGGAGGTGTTTGGGCCGGAGGTAGCGAAATCAACTCTGTAGGAGGGGCGTTTGATGTGATATTACCATCAAACATTCTATAATATCTGTAGGGATGAAATTCCTCTCCTGAAAAGTTATACTTATTTTCAAGGGTTTCCACTGTTTTTCCGGCAGCATCATAGCTTGTTGTTTTCAGATTCAACCCTCTTGCCCAATCCATATCATTAGGCAAATGATAGGGAAATTTATAGTAGCTTCCTCCATCCGGGGAGTTACTGAAATTATATTTTCTGGTCCAAAGTACAGTGTTGTCTGCAGATAAAAAAGATTCTGTTACCTGGGAATAGCCTACCTGCCCGCCATTGTTAAAGCTTGACATGGGTTGTATCCTGTTTGACAGTTGTCCTACTACCATGGGAATATTTCCATATTTTTTCATAATGAGCATATAGTCAGGAATTCCTAAAAGCTTTCCGGAGGTTGTACCATTATCCAAGGTATAGGTAAATTTTCTTTTGGTAATCTTTCCATTGTTGTCATTGGTCTCAATGCCGGAAATTCTTCGCCCTCCTCCCACAAAGCTATTAAGAGAGACATTGGGCCTATATTCTGTCCAGCGCAGCAATACCGAAAAAGGGTTGCTTTCCATATTTTCGGAATCATTGAGGGTAAAACTCGAATTGGAAACCTCCAGACGATAACTTCCACTCTCCATGGGAGGATTGATCATCTCAACATTATTACCCTGGGTAATATTGTAGGTTACTAAAGGATTACCTGTATTTTTATCAAATCGGTGAAGCCGCACCTTGGTTTTACAGTCTGCTGTTTCCACAGAGGTACATCCGGCTCCCAGCATGGCATTAAATGAAAATTTCGGTTTGTAGATATTATTAATTTCAAATTCTTTTATGTATTTTCCGAGGGTGGTACTGCCGTTGCTTAAAACAAAATATTCTGATCCCTTGGCAATGGCTGTAGCCTTATTATCATATAGAATTCTTGATGGATTGGCCAGTATAAATTCAGAAAAATAGGGCGAAACCAAGACATTATTATCTTCGTAGTAAAAACTCTCACTTCCTCCTGTAGGGTAAGTTATTTTTGTCAAAATACCGGCCTCAGCATTGCTCCCATGCACATCTCGATTACCATCCTTAATATCTGTAAAGATGTTCATGCTATTTTGCACTCCATTATAATATCCCCAGTAATCAATGGAGTTGGAATGGCGGTTGGGCAGTTCCTTGGGGTTATACTCAAGCTTATAGGAGGAAACAATGCCGTCATCCCTTCCTGCTTCATCAACTTGATTTAAAAACAATCGTTTGTCTGATTTTGGATCTTCCTGAAGAACCAGCGAATGAATATTCATGTGATTTCCATCACCCAGACGATAGCTTTGTATAAAAGATATCTTTTTTATTTGTGCTCCTCCATTATCCTTTAGTATGATGGTATTTAATGCTTTTCCTCCTTTCAGATCTTCCCGTTCTGACGAATGGTATACAAACGACAAACTCCCTTGAGGAAAAGAAATTTTTTGAAGTACCTGCTGTGTGGTTCTTGTAGTGCTTAGGGATATGGAACCCACATTATCCCCTTTGTTTAGGTCTGACTTTGAATAGGTAACCACCTGCTCAGGGGTATAATCAAATAGATAGCTTTCCTTTTGTGTTTTTATCTCCTTTAGATGCCAAGCTGTCTTATATCCATTTTCCTGGGCAGGTGTACTTGCTGAAACGGGGGCAATTAATTTTGAATTGATGGAGGTCACAATATCATAGGCTGAATTTATGCCGGCAGAATCTTTCCCAAAGTAATAGTTGTTCCCTTGTTCATCGGTTATGACAATTTTATTAATTCTAAGATTTCCGGCATTCATATTCTCGTAATCGATCTCAACTTTCCAGTCATCGAAGCCCTGAACAACCGCTTTCTTGGTAACATTGTCAATAATAAATTTCCCTGATCTTCCAAGAAAGCTAATGAAAAATAAATCCGGATCCTCATCCACAGGTGCTACATCATCTCCAAAACTTATATTTTCATCATAGAGTTGCTTTCTCAAGGCTGCATTGGCTTCAAAATCCGAATTATAGGAATAGGTAAGGTATCCCCGCCCATTTTCATCAGGCCGCTGTCTTACCTGACGGGTTATTAATCCTCCTGTACTTAGGCTCCATCCTGCACCTACCGATGAAGCAGCTTCACCTACTCGAACTCCCTTGGTGTCATACTGTATGGACACATTCAAGGGAATATCCCCGGCATTTATATTGAATAGAGGAATGCTGACATTTGCCGAACCTCTGTAGTAGGAAACCGGACTCTCTACAAACTTTGCTATAGAAGCAGCATTGGGTGATGGAGGAATAATTGTTGGAATATATTGGGCATTCATTGTTGAATATAAAAGGAGAATTGTTCCTAACGTTATAATCTTTCTTTTCATCGTAATTATTTCTTAATCAGTTTAGCATTTGCAGTCTTATTACTATCAGTCTTGATGGTCACCAGATAAGCCCCCTGAACCAGAGCCTGTGTATTGATCTTCGTTACCTTGTTCTTGGTTTTCAAATTTTGTAGTTGTCTTCCGCTCATGTCATAGAGTAGAATATCAGCCTCCTTGAAATCGAAGCCTATTTCAACGTAGGCATAATCAGAGACAGGGTTTGGATAGATCTTGATGTCATATTTTTCAATCAAGTCACTCACCTGCTTGTCCCCTAGCTTTACAATCTTCCAGTTCTCTTTTCCTAGTTCTTCAGCACTCGTTCCTGCCAAGATAATGGAACCATCCCTGTTGAGTCTTACATCTGAAAGTCTTTCCTCACGCTTCTTGGATTCTCCCTTGATGTACTTTCTCCATTGCTCATTTCCAGCTCCGTCCAGGTATAGTAACCAAAATGTTTCATCTCCCTCTTCCATTCTACCCTCAGTCTGCGTATAGCCGCCCAATAAAATCCCTTTCGTTAAGTCCTGATCCCGAATCACATTCATTCCCATTAGGACATCCCTGTTTCCAAAGGTGTAGGACTTCTGCCACTGTTCATCCCCATGCTCATTCAAGGATACGATCCAAAGGTCTGTTCCCTCTTCAATTCCCACGGTCTTGTTTCCTGATCTTTCCGATCTGGATTCTCCGCCAATAATGTAGCCATTGGAAGTCAATGCAAGGGTTCTGATGTGGTCATCTCCCTTTCCGCCAAGGTTCCTTTCCCATTCAACCTTGCCATTCTTGTCGAGCTTAATGATCCAATAGTCGCCCTCACCAAAGTTTTCGCTTTGCTTGGAGGTTGTAGACGTCTGGTTGCTGTTAGTTGGTTTCTCTGTTGATTGTCCATTATTATTGACAATCCCACTTCTGGAATAGATGCCCAATAATGCACCGCCATCCCTTGTGGGAATCATTTTTTCAACCTCGTCAAGGCCTCTTCCCCCCAAAATGAGTTGGGAAAGCTCCTTGCCATTTTTGTCAAGTTTCACCACCCATACATCCTTGGAGCCCTGTCCCTTGGGGGAGTTTTGAATGTTTCCAGCCACAATGAATCCCTGATCCGTGGTTTGGATCACGGATCTTGCTTCCTCATCCGAGGAGCTTCCCAGGGTTTTCTGCCATAGCTCATCCCCAAATTCATTGATGCGGATCAACCAAATATCTGAACCGCCCCTGGAGTCATCCTTTTTATCCAGTCCCTTGCCTGAATAGGAGGTTCCCGCCAAAAGAAATCCACCATCCTGGGTGGTTACCGTTGCTGAAAGATAGTCGTGGTTGTTTCCTGAGAAGTATTTTTCAAAAACCGATTCTCCCTGCTGGTTCAGTTTTACCAGATGGAAGTCGTAGCCGTTGTTTTGCCTGCTGTTTTGTTGGATTTTGTCGCCCTGAATGGAGCTTCCCGTAATCAGGTACTGCTGATCGATGGTGGTGGTCACCTGGCTTAGAAAGTCCTGTGTGGAGGACTTGATGTCCCGTTGCCATAGAACTTCCTGGGCAGATACCCCCACACAGCGCACAAGGTAAATGCACCGAGATAGATCTTTTTCATCTTATGTTTTTTAAGTTAGAGATTAGTTTTATTATATAGCTGTAAATTTAATATTTTTCATGAGTTAAAGCGCGTAGTAGAGGGATTTGATATAAAAATCATCTACCGATATATTTTATCATGCTATAATCATCTGGAAACAAAGATATTTTAAGGAAACGACAGAACATGGCGTATTATTTTCACCCTGAAAACAATTGATTATCTGATAATTATACCCTTACAATGGAATAAAACGGGCTCTACGTCCCTTTTTTTATCAGATATTCTTAGAATAGATTTATAATTCCAGATTAATATTTGCAATTTGATGCCTAGCCCCGATAGAAACGGTTACCCCGCAATAAGCGATGGCTTTTCCGCTTTGGCATGAGGAGTATAAGTGGATAGCGGGATTAAGCTCCTAAAATATTGAATATGTATCATAAAAAAAGTCACCCTTTCGAGTGACCTGAATCTTTTTTGACGATTTATTGTTATTGATAGATGACAACATCATCTTTTTTAATCTGGTACCCCTTTTTTTTGTACGGGACCAAAACATACGTTTCTTTAATATAGTTTCCACTTTTCCACATTTTGCTTTTCCCTTCTTTGTCAAGAATAATGCTTTTTGCATTTCCTTCCGGGATAAAAATTTCAGCTCTTTTCATATCCTTACTAAAAATAACAGCTGTCATTGAAGTGGAGTTTTTATCTGAGTCCACTTCCTTTAATTTGATTTTCTGTTCAAAAACCTTTACACAAACATTCTTGATTTGTGAATACGTAAAACCCGCTGAAGCTCTGCACCCATGAACATCTACATCACCTCCTACAATTGGAGATCTTTGCTGGGTAAAGACTAAAGAACTAAGGAACACTGCGCCCAATAAAATAGTTTTTCTCATATTGAAATATTAATAGTTTGAGTTTTGAAAAATAACAACAGTAATAAGGTATTAGTTAACCCAAGATACAAAAAACCTCTCAAAATGAGAGGTTTATAAATATATTTTTTAGTCTGGATAATTTTAACGTACTCTATCCCACAAGTTGATGCTGCTTCATCCGCTAAAAACAAAGAGACCGTCTTAACAGACGGTCTTCTATTGAATTTTATAAAATCTGGATTTACTGATAAATCACAACATTGTCTTTCTTAAGCTGATATCCGCTTTTTTTGTAAGGAACCAATACATATCCATCTTTTTTCCAAGCTTTTGCTTTTCCGTTTCCTGCTCTGGTAAGAATTACACTTCCTCCCTCTGCATCTTTAACGAAAACTTCAGCTTTGTTTTTGTCTTTACTGAAAATAACCGCAGCAATATAATCTCCTTTTGAAGCTACTTCTTTTAACTTGATTTTTTCTTCAAAAGTTCTTACACAGTCTTTTTTGATCTGAGAGTACGTATATCCTGCTGACCCAATACATCCGTGAGCATCTTTATCACCACCTAATACAGGTGTTTTTTGTGCGAATACTAAACTCCCAAGGAACATTGTGCTAAGTAAAATTGTTTTTTTCATGTTGTTTTCCATTATTATAATCACTACACTGGGTATTATTAAAAATCATGCCAAAAAAACATAAAACACATTTCTGTGAATAACTTTTCACCTATTTATTTTGTCCAGTTTATTTTTGAATGTTTCACCTCATCAGAGCTTGTTCCGATCATAAGATCAAAGTCCCCTGATTCCCAGTCGTATTTCAAGTCTCCATTGTAAAATTTCAGTTTTTCCGGAGAGATATCAAAGGTTACTTTCCTAGATTCTCCTTTTTTCAAAAATATTTTCTGGAAGCCTTTTAATTCTTTTACCGGTCTCGTAATACTCCCAACCATATCTCTGATATACAGCTGAACCACTTCTGCTCCATCATAGTTTCCGGTATTGGTAACGGTAACAGATGCCTGAATAGCCTGATCTCCTTTTGGATTAGCATTGGAAACACTAATATCTGAATAATTAAATTTGGTATAGCTCAATCCGTATCCAAATGAATATAATGGCGTATTACATTCATCCATATAGTTTGAACGGAATCTTTGATATTCACATTTATCTACTGATTTCTGATCTAATGGACGGCCTGTATTCTTCGCATTATAATAGATAGGAATTTGTCCTAAGCTTCTTGGGAACGTCATGGGAAGCTTCCCTGATGGGTTTACTTTTCCGAAAAGGATATCTGCCATAGCATTTCCGGCTTCTGAACCCGGGAACCATGCATTTAGAATAGCATCAGGAGTATCCTTCACATTCGTTAAAGCTAATGGGCGTCCTGTGAAAAGGATCATCGCGATTGGCTTTCCTGTCTTTTTCAACTCGTTTAGAAGGTCTACCTGAGACTGGGGGATCGTGATTTCAGATCTTGATGAAGATTCTCCACTCATTTCAGCTGATTCTCCAATAGCCAAAACAATAACATCTGCTTTGTTGGCGATATCAACGGCTTCTTTTAATAATTCTTCTTTTGAACGATTATCTCTATCGGTTTTCTTTCCGTGGGCTGCATAGATTTCTTCTAGTTTTGCATTATAATCTATGTTTGCTCCTTTAGCAGAAAGGAATTTCACTTCTTTACCGTAATTAGCCTGAAGCCCCTGCATTAAATTAACGGAAACATTGTGCTTGGTAGCTACACTCCAGGTTCCTGCCATATTGATCGAGTTATTAACCAATGGTCCGATTACCGCTACGGTTCCGGATTTCTTCAAAGGCAGTACCTGATTTTCATTTTTCAGTAAAACCATTGATTGAGCGGCAACATTTCTCGCAACATTACGGTTTTCCATACTGTACACTTCTTTTGCAGCTAATTTTGCATCACCGTGTTTGTATGGATTGTCAAATAATCCTAAATCATATTTTGCTTCAAGAACTCTTCTTGCTGCAATGTCTATCTCCGCTTGTGTAACTTTTCCCTCAGATAAAGATTTTTTTAATGTTGTTAAAAAGCCTTCACCCACCATATCCATATCAACTCCAGCCTTCAACGCTAAGGCTGAAACCTGCTGAAGATCTCCCATTCCGTGGTCAACCATTTCATTGATACCGGTATAATCGGTCACTACAAAACCTTTAAATTTCCATTGATTTCTCAATACTTCCGTCTGAAGCCATCTGTTTCCTGTTGCAGGAACTCCATCAACCTCATTGAAAGAAGCCATTACCGAAGCTACCCCTGCATCAACAGCTGCTTTATAAGGTGGAAAATATTCGTTGAACATTCTCACATGGCTCATATCTACAGTGTTATAATCTCTTCCTGATTCACCAGCTCCGTATAATGCAAAATGCTTTACACAAGCCAATATATTTGTACCATTGGCAAGGTCTTTACCTTGATAACCGTACACCATATTTTTTGAGATTTCACTTCCAAGGTACGGATCTTCTCCAGAGCCTTCAGAAACTCTTCCCCATCTTGGTTCACGCGAGATATCAACCATTGGAGAAAATGTCCAGTTAATTCCGTCAGAAGCCGCTTCTTTGGCCGCTACTCTTGCCGATTGCTGTACCAGATTCATATCCCATGATGCAGCTAATCCTAATGGTATTGGGAAAGTGGTTTCATAACCATGGATAACATCCATTCCAAAAATCATAGGAATTTTCAAACGGCTTTTTTCTACGGCTACTTTCTGAACAGCCTTGATTTTATCTGCTCCTTTTATATTGAATAGTCCTCCTACTAATCCTTGCTCTACCTTTTTTCCAATATCCGAACTTTGAGCCATTCCGGTCGTAAAGTCTCCGGAAGTGGGAAGGTTCAGCTGGCCGATTTTTTCATCCAAAGTCATTTTAGATAAGAGATTATCTACAAAGGCCTTCTTTTTTGCCTGATATTGTGCAGTCTGATACGACTGTACGGGCTTGTCTACCATTTCCTGAGCTGAAAACACCGGCGAAAGTGCTATGGCTGCAAGTATAATTAACTTTTTCATAAATCTATCTTCTTAAATTATTGTTTTATTTTTCTTTCTTTTTTGACAACATCCATTCATACAGTTGTGGGTTTGAATAAGCGGAGTCCCATGAATTATGATTATCATTAGGGAAAACGATTAATTCTGCCGTTGGATTTACAGGATGAAGTTTTTGATAAAATTTGAAAGCATTCTCCGGAAGAACAATATCATCCATCCCTCCGTGAAAGATTTTCATATTCAAATTCTTAAATTGATCGATATTAGCAGTCATAAACTGATCTGTTGGTGCACAAACCGAAACTACCGCAGCAAACATTTCAGGATGTTCCATGGCTAGTTTCAATGTTCCCCATCCGCCCATTGAAAGTCCTGTGAGATAAATTCTGGAGGCATCAATTTTATATTTCTTCTGAATTTCTTTAATCAAATTATAGACAGTTACCGTATCCCACCAAGTATCTGCCGGACATTGCGGCGCCAGAATAGCCACGGGTTCCTTAATCAGGTTTTTATAGGTGAAAGGGCTATGTGCTTTTACAGCTTCAAGATCATTCCCTCTCTCCCCTGAACCATGAAGAAAGACAATCAAAGGAACATTTCCCTTAGTCTTTTGCGGGTAATCCAGAATGTAGGAGATCTTTTCGGTCTTTTTTATTTCTTTGTTCAGCTCTGCTTTTATTTCCTGAGCATTCAGCGGTAAGGAAAATGCAAGAAGCAAAAGGGGAATGTGCTTTAATTTCATACTGCTATTAGATTTAGGCTGAAGCCTTTTGGTTTTTGATTTTATTTAAATGAACTCTTGTCCATTTCTATTGAATTTTATTCTCTCTCTGATTTCACAGATTAGATAGGTTATTATATTTGAAAACAAATAAAAATCTGCATTATCAGTTAAACAAGTGAGCTTTATTATTTTATTCCATATTTGGAGGACTGAAAACTTAATTTCTTTAATCCTTGTTGAATTTCCGGAGCATTCATAAATAACTTCCAAAGAAATCCTGTTCTGTAGTTTTCAACCATTGGAGCTATTGTTCCCTGATCAATTGCCAGATATCTTGGGGTAAACCAATTGTTGTAATTGATGGAAGTGGCATCATAAGGTCCTGCCGAACCTATGAATTCTGGCTTTTGAGTGTACATAAACCTTAGGAAATCCATTGATTCTTTTGGGGTGTATGGGAAGCTGCTTAAGGCTGCTGTAGGGGTTATTATTCCGTTATCATTTCCCGGCATGTGAGCTGTATAGCCTGTACTTCCGTCTTCATTTCTGGTATATCCTGCTGTGAGTCCCCAATAGTTTGGCCCATAGCCTTTCCATTGTTTTGGATTTTCAACACAGTATTTATAGTCAATAAGAGTTTGGTTTTTATTGATATCAAAGTAATTTTTCACTAATTTATCTGATAATCCTGTCGGATCAAGACCAATATAGGAGTATTGTGCCCAGAACAATGGGCCGCCATATTCTTCGGCATAATTGTGTTTTACATACAGAGGAAGTCCGTATTTTGTTTTGTCTGTAAGGTAGGTTCCATTTCTGGTCCAGCCTTTATAATAGGTTTCAGCATCTATAGAATGAGTAGGTGAAGATGCTGCCAGAATATAAGTAATTAAGCATTCATTATATCCTTCAAGAGGAAAGTTCATTTCCCATTGATATTCCGGTGACCAGTGCCAATAAAGGACTTTTTCACCACCTTTTGTGTACCAGTTCCATTGAATTCCTTTCCAAAGTTCATCACATTTTTTGGCTAAAGCCTTTTCTTCTGTGTTTCCGTTTTTAAAATATTCGCGGACCATCAGTATTCCTGAGGTAAGAAATGCGGTTTCTACAAGGTCTCCGCCATTATCTTTTTTACCAAAAGGAACTGTTTTTCCAGTTTCCCCGTTGATCCAATGTGGCCAAGCTCCTTTATGACGTTCTGCCTTTGCAAGAAAATCCATAATATGGGTAAGCCTCTTCACGGCTTCTTTTCTTGGAACGAATCCTCTTTCTACCCCAACCAGAATGGTTGCCAGTCCAAATCCCGAGCCTCCTGTTGTAATAACATGCTTGTCATTATCAGGATAGATATTATCTTCATGATAGCGTTCTCTTCCCAGCATTGAGTTAGGTTCAGCATAGTCCCAGAAATATTTCAAGGCGTCTTTCTGTACCCTGTCCATCAGCTGTTCATCGGTAATGTTACTTTTAACAGTTGTGTGTTGGCTAGTTTTCGGTTTAGAAACTTGAGCATTTTTGCATGAATAAGTAAAAAACAAAGAGGTTATGGCAATTGAAAGTAGGCTGCTTTTCATTGGTATCATTGGTTTACTGGTTAATAAAGATAGAGGAGAATTTTCACTCTCCTCTAAGCTTATGACAAGTTATTTTAGTATCCTGGGTTTTGTGTAAATACCCCGGCACTTTCAGTTATTGCATCAAACGGAATTGGGAACACTTCGTTTTTCCCAACTTTGAATCCATAAGAAGCGAGTACGGTAGCAGCCTGTCCTGTTCTTACTAAGTCTACAAAACGGTCTCCTTCCATAGCCAGCTCTACTCTACGCTCGTTCCAAATTGCAGTTCTAAGAGTACCTTGAGTGGAAGCAGTAGTTCCTGCCAGTTTCGCTCTGGTTCTAACCCTATCAAGATTCGTAACGGCAGCAGCAGTATTACCAAGTTCATTAGCAGCTTCTGCATTAATCAGAAGAATTTCTGCAAATCTTAATATTCTGATATTCTGAATAGATCCATAGCCACAAGCACTCTTATTCAAAGCTTTTGGTACATATACTTTTTGGTTATAAGTAGTTACAGAGTTTGCATCACCCATCGCAATTAAATCACCCTCTGGAGTAGTTTCCCCATTTCTAAGTATCGTAAGTTCTTTTCTGATGTCACCAGGTTCGAAAGCACTTTCAAGAGCACTTGATGGAGTAAAGAATCCCCAACCAAACTGATCTCTTACTCCCTGTACTTCAGCATACTGACTTCCTTTAAATGGAGGCATACAGTCACAGTTTACTTCAAAAACAGATTCTTTTCCAAATTCTCCTGATGGTCTGAATACATGATTGAAATCTGGATCTAAATCATAACCCATAGCCATCACCTGATTAGAAGTATCATATGCTTTTTTCCAATCTTTTTTATAGAGATACACTTTTGAAAGTAGACCTAATGCCGCTCCTTTCGTCACCCTTCCTAACTCTGAAGCAGGATAAGTTTGAGGAAGAATTTCTGCTGCACTGGTAAGATCAGAAATAATAAAATTATAGACTTCTTCTACTGAATTTCTAGGAATTTTATAGTTGGACTGAAGCCCATCAAAAATAGGAACTCCACCGTAGATTCTTACTAGATTAAAATAAATGTAAGCTCTCAGCATTTTTGCTTCTGCAACCAATCTCGTTCTTAATGCAGAATCCATTTCAATTTTTGGAACATTCGTAATCACCTGATTACAGCTGTTTACAGCCTGCCACTGTCCAATCCAATATCCTCTTACTCCCTCGTCACTAACGGTATACGTAAAGTTATCATATACATTAATAAAAGAAGCATCTCCGGGGTTAGACCCTTTAACAACGTCATCTGCAGGTACTCCAAATACAAACTGATATGGGAATGCCGAATTTTCCCAACTTCTCAGAAAGCTATAGATAGCATTAGTTGCCTGCATAGCATCCTCTTGCGTTTTGAAAAATTCGGAAGCCTCCGTATACCCTTCTTGCTTTATGTCTAAATAATCATTGCAACTAGCTGCAAGTGATAATAATGCGATTGATAAAAATATCTTTTTCATAACTCTTTCTTATTAAAATGTTAAATTAAGACCAACAGTATAAATTGCCGATATTGGATAAATGTTATTATCCACACCCATTTGTACTCTGTCTGTATTCATGATCTCTGGTGAGAATCCTTTGTATTTAAAACTTGTCCAAGGATTCTGAGCACTTACATATAATCTTAATTTTGTAATAGACATAGATTTTACAAATGATTGAGGTAAATTGTATCCTACCTGAATATTTCTGATTCTGATATAACTTCCATCTTCTACGTAAAAGCTATTTGGTGCAATAATAGCTTGATTATTGGTTGCCATCGGATAAGCATTGGATGTTCCCTCACCATGCCATCTGTTATTATAGAAATCTAAATCCCAGCTTTCATTTCCGTAACGCTGCTCTCTGTTGAAATTGTAAATTTTGTTTCCAAAAACACCTTGAAAGTCAATAGCGAAATCAAAGTCATATACATTCATATTAAAACCAAACCCGTAAGTTCCTTTAGGAATAGGACTTCCTAAAAACGTTTTATCTCTAACATCAATCACACCGTTTCCATCAAGATCTGCAAATTTAAACCCACCAGCTTGTGCTCCATTCTGAGTAGCCCAGGCATCAACTTCTCCCTGATTCTGGAAAATTCCTGCTACCTGATATCCATAATAGGAACCTACTGCCTGACCTTCTTGTAATCTGATGATTGAATTGCCATATAAGCTAGCTCCTGCATTCAAATAAGATCCATTGAAAACAGAAGTAATCTGATTCTTCAAAGTGGTCATATTTCCATACACCCCAATTTTCACATGATCACTAATATTAGTATCATAACTAACAGAGAATTCTAAACCTTTATTATTAAAAGAGTATGCATTGGTGATATAGTTATTCCAGTTAGCAGCACCGGAAACCATTCCCTGAACAATACCATATACTACATCCTTGGTATCTTTATCAAAATAAGTAGCATCAACTTTCAACTTGTTATTGAACAATGCCATTTCTAATCCAAAATCCTTACCTGTTGTTGTTTCCCAACCAATGTTTGGGTCAATAACATAGTCAATTGTCTGTGCAGGATATCCGGCATTTCCATAATATGCACCGGCTTCTATAATACTTGTATTTAAAGTATATGCTCTCTGAACATCAGGATTTCCAAGTTTACCCCAGCTAGCTCTTAATTTTAAAAGATTAAAAACATTCTGCTCACTCATGAAGTTTTCTTTGGAAACAACCCATCCGGCACTAACAGCTGGGAATACGCGGTATCTGTCATTCGCTGAATACTTAGAAGTACCATCTCTACGAATAGATGCATTTACCAAATATTTTCCATCATAGTCATAATTAAGTCTTCCAAAAAGGGATTCAATTCTATCCTGATATGGAATAACATTTCTTTCTTTTGTATCAAAACCAGTTCTATAGATATCAGTTCCGTTAGAAATATCCAGAGAAGAATTGTTACCGTTATAGTTAACATTCAAAGCTTCTGCATAAGCCTGAGAGTAAGAGTTTCTGGTTCTGGAGAAACCTGCCATCAATTCCAGATTATGTTTTCCAAAATCTTTTTTCCAACCTAATGTATTATCCCAGATATAGTTTCTGGTTCTGGAATCTCTTGTTATTAATTTATTTGGTTTTTGATCAGCAACAGGAACATAGCCAAATGTTGGAGTATACTCGTACTTATTTGAATTAATATTATCAGAACTATAGCTGATTCTTAAAGTAAAGTCTTTTAGGAATTTATATTCCCCCCAAATGTTATTCAACAGTCTTTGCTCTCTGGTCTGAGATCTGAAGAGGTCCATTTTTGCTCTGGAGTTAGGGACCTTAGCCAATGTAAAATATTGGTAGTCTCCTGTAGCCGGGTTAATTGGTGCATACACAGGCGGAGATGAGTAAGCATCCAATAATGTATTATGCACATTATCTGTACGCATCTTTGAAAAAGTGAAATTGTTCCCGATTGTGATATTATCGGTTATCTTATAACTAAGATTCACTTTAGTAGTAAACCTGTTAAATCCACTTCCGGAATTAATACCTTGTCCTGCTGCTAAATTCCCTTCATCCTGAAGATTTCCCGCACTTACGTAATAATTTAGTTTTCCAAGATTACCTGAAGCAGAAATATCGTTAGAGTTAATGATGCTTGTTCTTAAAATTTCTTTGAACCAATCTGTATCTGCTGGAAAAGAAGACCTGCCTAGAAACACAGGATCTTTTACTTTATCATTGATTAGTTTCTCATTATACAATTGTAGATACTGATCCGAATTAACCATTTTAGGAACATTAGTTACCGTTTTAATTCCTAAATAGGAGTTAAAATTGAAAACTGGTTTTTTACCTCTTCCTGTTTTGGTTTTAATAATCACAGCACCGTTAGATGCTCTTGCCCCATAAATTGCCAAACTCGAAGGATCTTTCAGTACACTCATGGATTCAATATCCTGAGGACTTAAGAAAGAGATATCGTCAGTAATCATACCGTCAACAATAAAGACAGTTTTACCTGTTAAAGAACTGATCCCTCTGATATCCACCCTAGGTGAGGCTCCCGGTGCTCCAGAATTTAGTACCTGAACTCCAGATAATCTTCCTTGGATAGAGCTAATGGGGTTGGCATTAGGTTTATTTGCTAAATCTTTAGCAGAAACGATACCGATGCTTCCGGTCACGTTTTCCTTTTTTTGAGATCCATATCCAATCAAAACTACTTCTTCGATCTTCTGCTCTTTTGCAGCCGTATCTTTAGGAGTAGTCTGGGCATTGACATTCATACCAAAGTATAGAACAGCAATGAGACATGAATACTTTAAATTACTTTGTTTCATATAGTTTCAATTTTATTCGTACAATCAAATTTTATTAATGTTTCATTTTGAAACAATTTATTTTCTCAAAAGAAGACATTAGCCAAAAATATAAAAAAAACCGAATCATGTTAAAATATCTTAAAAATTTAAAAACAACAGTATTTTATTATGTAAAAACACATAATAAATCAATATAAATAAACAATAATGTAAAATAATTGTCAATTAACAAAAATATCTTCAATAAAGAAATAAAATTTTCAACAAAAAAAATCACCAAATAGCACTCCAACATTTAATATTTTGTTAAATAGATAATAGTATTTACCTTTGGTGCAGTTTTTGAAAAAAGCAATAAAAAGATCAATGAAAAAATATATCATTGCAGCCGCTCTTATTATGGGAACCGGTGCTGTTATTACAACCACGGTACAATCCTGTACAACCCTGGCCACTTCGGATATGGGACTTTCCATTATCAAAAAAATGCTGCTCAATGGTATTGATAAGGGAATGGGTATCTACACCAACAAGGAAGCCTTTTTACAAAATAATATGGTAGACAAGGCTCTTCCGAAACAACTTAGAGAGATCAACTCTATGCTGGAAAAAATTGCTCCGTCATTGGTAGCCAAGGAAAGGGATTATATTGCACAGGCGGCAGCCTATACCGTAAACACATCAAGACCTATACTACAAGGCGCTGTAAACAGTTTAAATGCTCAGGACGTAACCCGAATTATTCAGGGAACTACAGCAACACAAATCCTAAAAGAGAAAACATCTCAACAGCTTATCGCAGCCATCGCTCCAAAAGTAGACGAGAAACTGAATGAATACGGAATTGTGAAAACAATTAATACAGCCTTATCCGGAAGCAATTTTCTGGGAAGTCTTTTGGGGGGAAATCAAAATACTGTAAATGCAGGAGGGCTAAGCCAGCTTGCCTCTGAACAACTGGTAACCGGGCTCTTCAATATTATAGAAGATTACGAACATGAGAACTCTAAATCCCTATTAGGACCATTTGGGAAATAAGAAAAATTTCGCTATATTTATATTATATTAACAATTGCAGATGGATATATTACAAGGAAATCAACACGCTAGTCCTCAAGATTTCTATAAGTCTTTAAAGGAAAAACTGGAAGGTCATCATGATTTTCCTGAGGATTATTTATTTAAATTTATTATCCCTACAGACCAGACAAAACTTACTGAAATTTACAGGGTTTTTGATGGCATAAAATTTACATTGGGAAACCGCGAAAGCAAAAATGGAAAATACACTGCCTGTAATATCAATGCATTTGTATTGGATGCAGATCAGGTGGTGAAGATTTATAAAGAAGTAGCAAAAGTAGAAGGCGTTATTCTATTGTAAAGATGAAGAGACTGTCAATTGTTTGACAGTCTTTTTTTATTTTCAGATTCTGAATTTTAATAGAAATAGCTTTATTAAATAAGATTATCCCAAATAAAAATGACCGCTTCAAAGATTGAAACGGCCATTTTATTTTGATGTGACTTTATTATTTTTCAATAAAGAATTTTACATTTTCAATAGGTCTTCCCAGCATTGCAACTGAGCCTTTTACTATAATAGGTCTCTGGATCAGTGAGGGATTCTCAGATAAAATTTTAATCCATTCTTCTTCAGAATGATTTTTATCTGCATAATGATCAATATACAGCTTATCTGTCTTACGAATGATATGAAAAACACTTTGATTAAGCTTCTTCAATACTGTTTTGATCTCCAAAACACTCAATGGGTCTTCGACGATATTAATGATCTCAAAAGACACTCCGTTTTCATCAAGATACTCTAATACAGCATTTGATTTTGAACAGCTTCCGTTATGTAAAACCTTAACTAACATTTCTAATTATTTTTAAAAATTAAACTTGTCTAAAACAAATTTAATAAGAATTCAATAGATGCTCTCTTAATATTCTAATAAAAATTTGTTAAAACAAACCATGCAGTTCTGTTTCTATCTTTTCAAGAATTAACCCAAAATCCTCAGGCTTTTCTACGAAATCCAGATCATCTACTTCAATGATTAAAAGCTTTCCTTCTGTATAGTTGGAAATCCATTTTTCATATTTCTGGTTTAGTTTTGAAAGGTATTCAATGCTGATTGATGCTTCGTACTCACGCCCTCTCTTATAGATTTTTTTTACCAGGTTCGGAACATCTGATTTTAGATAAATTAAAAGATCGGGTGCTGAAACAAAGGTCTTCATCAAGTCGAAAACTGACGAATAATTATTGAAATCCCTGTCAGAAAGAAGATTCATGTCATTTAAGTTTTCTGCAAAAATATGTGCATCTTCATAAATAGTACGGTCCTGAATAATATTTTTACCGCTTTCTCTGATCTCTTTTACCTGACGGAATCTGCTTCCCAAGAAATATACCTGCAGTGCAAAACTCCATTTGCTCATATCTGAATAAAAATCCTCCAGATAAGGATTATGGTCTACATCTTCAAATTGTGCATCCCATCCGTAATGCTTAGAAAGCATCGTGGTTAAAGTTGTTTTTCCCGCTCCAATGTTTCCTGTAACTGCAATGTGCATATTCTTTTTCCTTGTATTTACTGATTAATTGATAAGTTTTTCCATGCCTTCTGTCTGAACTTCGGATACATCCTGAATCAAGTTTTCCAACGTATTGTCAGAGGTTTTTCTTTCTGCATCTTCCTCCTTTGGCTTTTCATCCTTATTCTCTGCAGGTTTTTCTGTAGATTGCTGAGGAGATTCCGGCTGAGGTTCCTGTTCTTTTTGCTGGCTGGCTGCCTTTACTTTTTCAAGACTGTAAAGATAGAGTTTGTTCCCATTTATTTCAAAATAAGAAAGGATGTTTTTATCCACAATTTGCGCTTCAGGATCTTCAAAAACAGTCACCATGCCCTTTTCTGGAATATATTTTAGGATAGAATTATTGGCAATAACCAAAATATTATCATTCTCTCTTCTAAAACGTTTTCCATTATCCACAGGGGCCTCAAACAGCTTTTCAAACTTAAGGTTATAGATTCTGAGATCTTTTTTTGTTAGGATGTAAACTTTAGTTTCGTACACCAGCAGATCCATCAGATCTTCAAAGCTGGCATCAAAAGGGAATGAATTGATAGTGGTTTCATTTCTGAAATTATACTGTATCAAGCGTTTTGTACTGTCATCCAACAGCCAAAGCTGCTGAAGGTCCTCAGCATAAGCCATCCGGATGAAGCCAAATTTCTGCTTAAAGTCAATACGCTGAATCTCATTCATATTTTGATCCACAAACTTCATTTCCTGAGCATTTTCAGAAAACAAAGGGACATTCAGAGGGTTTTGTACACTTTGAACTTTATAAGGTACCGTGAGCATCATTTTACCAATCTGCTTCCCCAGAGAATCGTATTTGGTAAAACTGAAATCTTTATTTCTGTAGATATATAGGTTTCCGTAGTCATCAGCAAGCATATCCTTTGCTTCCTTCAGTTTTAAGGTATCTAAAGGAAGAACTTTCTGCGCCGTAGATGAGCAGAAAATAAAAATGCATATCAGATAGAGTAATCTCAAAATTCTTTTTACTAAGATAGCGTTCCTTATGGAACGCTACCAATTTACATACTTTATTTTATTCGGATAGAAATTGTTATAAAACTTTTCTTATTTAATAGCAACTTCATAAATCTTTGGCCAGTTCTTACCTGTTACCAGCATATTTTCTCCTTTAAAGGCAATTCCGTTAAGTACATCATCACTTCCCTTGGTATTTTGCTTCGCAATTTCTGTAAAGTCAAAAGTACCTACAACTTCTCCGTTAGCAGGATTAATTTTTAGGATGATTGGCTTTTGCCATACGTTGGCATAAAGAAAGCCATTGTGATATTCCAGTTCATTTAACTGATCATAGGCCTGAGCACTACCTGCCACAGCAATGTATTTAATCAGTTTTGAAGGATCATTCGGATCAAGGAAATATAAAAGTTTACTTCCGTCAGATGCAATTAGGTTTTTTCCATCATACGTTAGTCCCCAACCCTCACCCAATACATTCGGATAAGCGAATTCTGAAAGGAGTTTTAATGAACTTTTATCATAAACATACCCTTTCTTGCTCTGCCATGTCAGCTGATATACCTTGTCTCCTACAATGGTACTTCCCTCAGAAAAATCCTCTGCTGCCTGTTTAGTGGAAGCAAGTGGAGTTGTTGTACCCAATGTATATTTTAAGATTTGTGAAGAACCATTTTGCCCATCACTTTCATAGATTGTATTTCCCTCAGCCTGAAAACCTTGTACAAAATTCTTTGGATCATGTGGATATTCGGCCACGATCTGATAGGAAATATTTTTCTCAGGATTCTTTGCAAATACGTTGATTGTCGCATCCTGATTCAATATTTCTCCTCCTTTTGTTTTGATATTAAAAGTAACCGCGTTATCCCCTAGCGTGAAAAACTTCGGATCAATGGTTAGATCTGTTGTTTCTTTATCTCCAAAGCTGATGGTTACACTTTCTGCATTTTCTGTCACTTCTTTAGGAAGCTGTAGTTTATCACCAAAGTGATATCCCTTCGTTTCCATTGAATTATTATAGTTATTCAATGTATTAAGAATCTCTTTATCATTATTACAAGAAGCCAGTAATAAAATCGCTGCGAACCCTGCTATTATATTTTTTTTCATTGATATTCTAAATATTTCCCCAAAAATAGCAAATTTTATTCCGTATTGCCAATATTATCCCTCGGTTCGCCAAATTGTACTCTATATTCATTGTTATCATACATGGCAAACTCCCTTATTTCCCATTCAAAAGTTTCAATTTCATAACAGATTTTAGTTTTTGTTTTAAGCTCCTCCCCTAGTTCATCCACTTTGCCTGTATTGAAATAAAATGATCCCGTGAAGCCGATTGTAACCTGATTTTTATGTTTATTGGGGAGAGTAAGCATGATATATACCTCATTTTTCCGAAGTGAGACCGAATACTATTTCTCAACTCAAAGCCGAGAACCGGGATGTAAAACCCTATTGTTTCATCAGGTTTTTGTCCAAAGCATTGGACGAAGTCCGGTAAACCGACTCATGATACTTGTCGTTCAAAGGTATCTTTATGGATCTTCATATTGATTGAAATCCAAATTTCATTATCAATTTGGACTTCATTGTTAATATCCGGCTCAGCGATAAAACCTACTTTTTTATAGCATTCAATAGCGCCGGTGTTCCATTCATAGACATTGAGTTCTGCCAGATCTCTATTGAAATGACTAAATCCATATTTCAAGAGTTCATGCATCACTTTTTTACCATACCCTTTTCCCCGATTGTTTTCATCCCAAATCAAAATTCGACCCAGGAGAAACGTTTCTTCCTTTAAAAATATCTGAGCGTGACCAATGGTATGTTTACCAAGCAGATCAACTATTTTAAATAATGTTCTGTTTTCGTCAGACAAATCACCTGCAAGCTGATCTTCGGTGAGTGGAAAATGGTATTTAGGCCCGGCAAACTGAAGAAGTGTTCTTTCGTCCTTAATTTTTGAAATCAACGTCTGAACATCATCTATGGTAAAAGGCTGTAATTCTATCATCTTCTTATTTTTCTAAATATTCCTTTAAGCTTTGTCCTAAAATAGAGTTCCAGCCTCCTGTAAAGTTTTCTCTTGAAAAGCCATCTCCTAAATCCTTAAAGTTTTCAATATTCTCATGGATTAATTTTACTAAAGTCCCATCATCTTCTGGCTGTAAATCCCATGTTACAGTTGTTTTCAGCTCCGAAAAATCAGGGTAAGCCCAAGTGTGCATCAGTTTTTTATTGGGAACAATTTCAAGAATCTCACATTGATGATGGTATTTGTTCTCACCTCCGGGTTCATAGAAATTAAATATACTTCCTGCTTTCAATTCAAAATCTTGGATATCAAAATACCAGGATTTCATTTCATTTTGATTAGTCAATGCATTCCAAACTTTTTCAATTGGAGCGTTAATCTTGTATTGAACGGTGATGGGTGTATTCATATTGCTACAGTTTTTAATAGACTACTAAAGTGTTTTTAACCACAAATTGAAGACTCAACGAAGGTAAAAGTCACAAAAGATTTTAACACTTAAGCTATTTTAAAGTTAATATTCTTAGTATTGAAAAGGGTACATCAATTTTGAAAATCTATAAATTTTCACTTTGTGAACCCTGTGCAAGTTAACCTTAATTTTAGATTTAGTTAAATCCTCTTGTGACTTTTCCGGTATATTTTTTTATATATTCATATACCTTTTACAAAGCATTCAATATGGGATCAGTGAGAGAAACCAGTGATCTTCGCTTCATCAAAATCCAACTGCATTTCAATGGTTCTCATCACATGATCATCAAATATTTTCTCTCTTTTCATCCTGTGCAGTTCGTTTCGCTGAGCCTGGATAATCTGACGTAAGACATCTTTATTTTGATTAATAGCTGTCACATAATCTCCTGTGGAAGCCATACATTGAGCTTTATCTGCCATCAGCATCATTTCATTTTCGAGCTTATGCTTTTGATGGCGTACCAGGCTATTAGACACAGCCAGCTCAGAAAAATCATTGTCTAATTTATGCAAAGCTGTTTCCTTTAATTTACGCATCAGGATCACTTCTTGTTTTTCCTCCGGCAACTCACTTCCGGCGTCTTGTATATTCAATAGTTTTAGAATCGGACTAAGCAATAATCCCTGCCCAACCAGTGTAATCAATATAATAACGAAGGTTACAAATAAAATAATATTTCGGTGTGGAAATGCTTCCCCATTAGGCAGGAAAGCAGGAATTGACAATGCCGCCGCGAGTGAAACTACTCCTCGCATTGCTGCAAAACTGATAATAAAAGGTTCTCGCCAGTCTGGCTTGGGAGCTTTTAATCTCAATTCCTTGGAGCACAGTCTTGGAAAATACATTAGTGCATAACTGTATATTATTCGTGTTCCGATAATGGCCCCACCAATGACAACGCTATAGAAAATTCCTTCTGAGATGGTATAATCTTTAAGTCCCTCAACTACGATTGGCAATTCAAGACCGATCAGAATAAAGATGATGGTATTCATCAGAAATATCAGTACGCTCCATACGTTTCCGGATTGTATCCTTGAGGTATGGCTCAGATAGCAATGTGAGTTGTAGGACATCAATAGTCCTCCAGCCACTACAGCCAATACTCCTGAAAAGTGGAAATGCTCAGCTCCAACATACATGATGTAAGGAACAATAAGCGTAATAACAGTATCGATATTAGAGTTTGTAGGAATGATTCTCAACAATGCCCCAAAAGAAAATCCTACTGCTACCCCAATGGCAATTCCTCCAATGGCCATGGTAAAGAAGTCCTGAACAGCATCTCTCCAGATAAACTGTCCTGAAATGACCGCTGCCAGAGCAAATTTAAATACAATTAAACTGGATGCATCATTAATCAGACTTTCTCCTTCCAGGATATTGGTGATCTTTTTAGGAATCTTCATGTGTTTCAAGACTGAAGTAGCTGCTACAGCATCGGGTGGTGAATTTACACCTCCCAACAAGAATCCCATTGCCAACGTGAGCCCCGGAATAATAGAGGACGAAAGATAAGCAACCACTATTGACGTTAAAAACACCAATCCAAACGCCATGGAAAAAATCTGTTTTCTCCATTTATGAAAGTCCTGCCATGAGGTAAACCATGCTGCTTCAAACAAAATAGGAGGCAGAAAAATAAGAAATACGAGATCGGGCTCTATCTCTACACGAGGCATTCCCGGAACAAAGCTTATTAACAGCCCTGCAATCACAAGAAAGATTGGATAAGCCACCTTAAGTTTTTGTCCAATCATTACCAATATCATTACAGACAGTAATACTACAATGGATATTATAACATAGCTGTGAATCATTTTGATTTAGTTTTTTTAAGTATTATTTTTTTTGTTATTACGACTAAAAATTTCGAAAAAATTAGCTAAGGCAAATACTTTTTAAATTTAAACCTTATAGGCTTCTTTTTTATCTCACGCAGATTTACGTTAGACGATTCTTATTTTTTTATCTTTTAATGTTAAAGTACAATATTGTTTTTTGGAGTAATTGCTGGTGGAAGATCAGTTTCATCCAGCATATCTCTCATATCAATCTCTATGGTACGGCTGATTTGGGTAATAGGAACATCGTTTGGACTTCCTTCAAAAGGATTTACCGACGCCTCTCCTACACTATCCAGGGTATGAAAGCACCATGTTACCAGTAATGAGAAAGGAATATTAAACCAAAGTGTCCACCCCTCTACCATGGTTCCTTCTCCTAGTTTGTCAAATTCTTTTAATAACCCGAAGGGTACAAAAACAATGAACAATAACAAAAGATAGGTTGTAATGGAAGAAAAGTTTCTTGGATAAGGAAAGTTCTTAATTCTTTCTGCTTTTCCCTGACTATCGGTAAATTTCACCAATTGCTGGTTGATCTGCGTCCATTGAAAGTCATTAACTTCTCCTTTTTCATAAGCCTCAGACAATTCCTTGCTTTGACTGGCCATAAGTTGTGTTGCTCTATTTTTTTTACTTAATATATATTGAAGTTCTGGCTCAGAAAGGTATTTTTTCAGCTCATCATCGAGTTTTGAAAGTCGTTCCGGAATATCATATTTCTTGGCATATTCGTCAAACTGAGATGTCCCCATATTTTCCCAAGCCCTTGGTTCTCTAAGCTGAAATCTAAGGGCAGTAAGCCATGCATAATGACGGAGAAACATTGTTTTTACTTTATTTGAATCTTTGGCGGCAAGGGAATCTCTCAGAATATATCCGAAACTTCGGCTATCATTGATAATGGCTCCATAAATTTGTCTGGCTTCCCAGAGCCTGCTGTAACTGGCATTATTTTTAAATCCTACAATAAAGGCCACAGCAGTTCCCATGATAGCAATCGGCTGCCAGGGCACGGAAACGAATTTCAGACCTAAAAAATACAGAACTGTAGGAATGGCTGCCAAAAAAGTTAAGGCATAAATACTTCGCCGTGTCCAGCTGATAAACTCTCGCGATCCAAATCTTTTTCCTGAATGCATATGTGTTATTTTTTGTGTTAATTATGTAATGATGTTATTCGAATAATATTTTCCATCAGGGCATTCAGCAGAAACAGTGAGGATTAGTTTTTAGTAAACGGAATGTTGTTGTAAAAACCAATCTGAATCTGTCCTCTATTCCTGTTTTCCTGAATCTGGTTCATATATCCTGCTTCAATTCGCATGTTTTTATTGATGACATATCCCAGCGCTCCATATACTCTGTTTCTGTCAAAAACCGGACTGTTGAGATGCAGGAAAATTTCGTTGTATACGGATGCATACAATGTTTTCGGCAGCATTTCTTTTTGGGTGATCGGAATATTCAATCCTAACATATAACGGAATCTCATCCTAAAATCATCTTCCAGAAAACGCTCTTCCAAACGATACCGGTGTTGAAGATTAAAGCGTCCAAACTTCTGCTTGGTGATATACTGCTGGAATATCCTGTGCTCTATATTTTCTCTTTTTTCGCCGTTGGCGTAAGGCTGGCTCAGAATGAATCCGTATCCCAACAACACGTTATTGTTGTTTTCTGTAAGATCATATCCAATCCCTGTACGGATTAAAAGCTGTTCAAGATCTCCAATCCCATCAAAGTTTCTATATTGAACTTCATTGTGCCAGTTGAGTTTCTTACTGATCTTATTATTCCCAAAATACATATACCAGGCACCCAGATCACTTTTTTGTGCAAATGTAAAAACGGATCCCAAACCCAATACCGTAAATGCCAACTTCGTAAAAACCTTTCTCATGCTTATCAATTACTATTATCTATCGTTTTAAACAAAATTAATATTTTAAATCAATAATAGCAAGTGATATTTTAGGATGGGTTTAATAGAGGTTTTATATTAAGCCACTTTAAATCTGACACTTTAAGCCCTATCAACCGGGAATCTGCTCTATCAGGATATCTTTTCGTTCTTTATCAAAATAAGTACAGGTCATGCCATTCAGATTCATTACCCATCCTTCAATCCCGTTTTCTGCACAGTCATTGCAAAATGTCATGTAATCTGTTCCTCCTTGCTGATGGAGTTTTAATCTTATTTTAAAATGGTCAAGGTTTACCTTTTCGGAAACAATAAGGTTATCATATTTACGCCCTGTCTGGGCAGATTGATTATCAGTATCAAAGTATTCCGTATTTCCATCACCAACATAGGCCGTATAGTGAGAAACGCCCAGTTTTTTTATTGCTTTGATGTATTGAGGAAAGTCAGCACCACTTTTTACTTTTTGATGTGCTGCTGTAATGTCGTTAATTGTAAATTTCATCTTTTCTATTTTCTATCGGTTAGTCTTTTACTTCAAAATGAAGACTAATTTAATCAGAAAATATCAATAAAATTTAATCGAGTCTGCCTTTTAGGTAATTTGTATCTACAATTTTACTTTCAATAGCGTACACTACCAGACCGGCTGTATTTTTAGCTCCTGTCTTCAGAAGGAGATTATTACGGTGTCCTTCTACGGTTCTTGAACTTATAAAAAGTTGCTCTGCAATTTCAGGGGTGCTGTATTGTTGACAGATCAGTTCCAATACTTCCTTTTCTCTTTTAGAAATGTGATTGGCATCAAAGATACTGGAAACCCTCTTCTTAGGCTCAGTCAAATTCTGATGCAAAGCTTCCATTACTTCGATATTATAATAAAATCCTTTTTGGTGTACTTCTTTAATAGCATTAACCAATTCTGAGGGATTTGAATTTTTTTTCAAAAAAGAACATGCCCCGGACTGGATCATATTGACAATAAAAGCTTTCGTATTATAGCTGGTAAGGGCTATAATTTTGACCTGGGGATATTTGATATGGATCTCTTTCGTGGCTTCTACTCCGTTAACTTCCGGCATATTGAGATCCATCAATATAACATCCGGTAACTTTTCAAAGGTAATAAATGCATCCAGCAATTCTCTTCCATTACTGAAGTCACGCACCAGCACAATGCCTTTTTCTCTCTCTATCAGCAATGAAATTCCTTGACGAAACAGTGCTTCATCATCTACAATCATCAGGTGAATGGTATCTTTTTCCATCTTATAATCAATTAAAATGTAAACTCTACGATAATTCCTTTGCTGTTTTCACTTTCCATCTTCAATGTACCATTGATAAGTTCTACCCTACTTCTTATGTTCCGTAATCCCAACCCTCCTTTCATTACATCCTCATTGGGACTAAATCCTTTACCATTATCTTTATAAATACATATATTTTTCCCATCCTTTCCTTTAAATACGATGTCAATATGAGTACTTTCCCCGTGTTTTATAGAATTATTGATCAATTCCTGAAGTATCCTAAAGATATGCAAATTTTTTTCATCTTCAGCTTTTGCAAAATACAGGTTGTTGGCGTAAGAAATTTGCACTGTTTTAGACATGTTGATTTCTGAGCACAATGCATCTATGGCTGCATGCAATCCAAATTTTTCGAGAATCGGAGGAAGTAGGTCATGAGAGATCTGCCTGGCGCTTTCTGCTGTGGTATTGATAAGATTGATGATTTTATTTTTCAGTTCATTATATTCCTCCTTTGTTAGAGTATCAAAGTCCAGCAGATGGATATGCAAAGAAACTACACTCAGTTTTGAGCTGATATCATCATGCAGGTCCTGAGCAATCCGTAACCGTTCTTTTTCCTGGGAACTTATAATGGCATGGGTGAGGTCTTTCTCATACCTGAGTTCCAGTTCTTTCTTTTGAAGAAGATTCTTTGTTATTTTTTTATTTGAAAAATAATAGAATATGACCAACGTAACCGCCAGCAAAGTAAAAGCCAAAAAGGTATATACTATAGTGGAAATAATTGTATTTTCATTCATATTGTAAGATCATAACAGTAATTACACATTTTTTCTGCGGGAAAAAAAGTACTCGGCAAAAATAAAAAGTTGATAAATGATAAACATCACCACATTGAAAACCCAGATTTCTCTGTGCAGATTTGTATTCATTACCGTATAGAGATTTCCGGATAGGAATATCACCGTACTGCTTATCAGGTACAGCAAAAGCCCAAGGCTTATATAGTTGTATTTCTTTTCAATATCCAATATATTGTATAAATGAAACAATGCCAGAATAATAAGAGAATAGGACGTCACAAATATTTCAAATAAGTTAAATACATAATATTTCTCCGGATCTATTATATACTGCACGATTAGAACCGAAGGGATACCCACTAAAAGGAATCGTGCTATATTTTTTTGATATTTTTCAGTTAAAATTTCATGAAAAAAAAGACCCAGCAACAAAAACTGAACAATCAGATAATAATGAGAAAAAAACAGATTATTGATCCTCTGATAATTTAAAACATAAAATACTATTTCGCAGATTAATATCCACGCCAGATAGCTTATAAAAAATGCATAGGCTCTTCCAGAATGGGAAAAGCCTATACAGTATACTGCCAGATTGATAAGCAGAATGCCTTTTCCAATTAATGACAATATTTCAATCCAATGATCCAATGATCTATAGTTTTAGATTATTACTCCCACCATGGTTTACCTTTTGAGCATACGCTTGGGCATGGTGTAGTCATATCATAGACATAATCTCCGTTATCATAGTTCACTATATCATACCCTTCACTATTTACCCCTACCATTAGAAATTTGTATACTCCATCATCGTCAATCGCATTATATCCCCGATAGTTTTCAAATCCTTTATCTTTATAAAAAATATCAAACACATCTTTTGAGGGGATCATGTGCGCTTTTATTTCAAGTCCTGAAGTTAATTCTTTTACCTGCCATCTTATAATCCATCTTTTGGCCTCTTCAAATGACACTGCATGTTTAGGTAATTCCATAGGTATTTGTTTTAAATGTTATAGGTTTTGTATAAAATGAAGTTATGAAAAAAACAAATTATATACTCAAAATAAATTTATTTTATTTTCAATAGCATCAATCTCATCTATTTTATTCAAAAATAAAACAATATGAATAACCAGAAATACGTATTTCTACCTGTTTTACAATTCGGAATTTAATACGCTGTTTTCATCTGTTATTTCACCGTTACTTTGGGGTATTATTTAAAGTGATACCAACACAGAGAGCCCCACAACACTCCTGACATTCTGATATCTTCTATATCTATTTTAAAAAATACTCACTATAAGAAATCTACATCATGAAAAAAATTATCCTTTTTACAATTCTTATCTTTTTAAGTAAGATCGTAGACATCAGTGCACAAACAAGCACTATTACTTTTGAAAATACAGTTAATGGCAGCACAACTTTTACCGATAATAGTTATACTTTCAATATTGTTTCACAAGCAGGTTTTTTTAAAGTACAGAAAAACTACCCAGGTACCGGCTGGAACGGAACAGCCAATGATAATGCCTATATTGATAATACAGGAAGCACTAATGTCAATTCACCATCTTTCAGTGTTAAGAGCAATTCTTCATTTAAAGTATCAAAATTTTGGGTGTTCTTAAGCAATACTGCATTAAACCAATCTACCTCATCGGGAACGTTGATCATTACAGGAAAATTAAGCGGAGTTACAAAGTTTTCCACCACCAAAACTTCCGGTTTCAATACAACATTCAATGCTACAACAGGAACAACAGGCAATTTCAATGGATTTACATTGATTGATCTTACGAATCTTAATAATCAGAATTACAGCAATATAAGTATTGACGAGATCCAACTGCAATCAACCGGCGGTTATCTTTATATGTGTCTGGATGCATTTACGTGGTCAAAAGCTCCAACATTAGGAACTGTAGAAATTCTGTCCCAAAAGAAGACAAGTGTTTACCCTAACCCTTCTTCCGGAGTTTTCTATATGAATCTTGAAAAAAACAGTAAGATTACTTTATATGATCAATCGGGAAAACTTGTGAAATCAACAGAAGCTGTTAAAGGAGACAATAAGATTGATATTACTCAACTGCCCGATGGAATTTACCTCATGAGATCCGAATCAGAAAGCTATAAAGTTATTAAAAAGAATTAATCTTATTATTCAGTAAAGCAACCCACAACAGGTACTAAAAAAACCGACAGATGTCTGTCGGTTTCGTTATTTTTTAACCAAAATCAGTTTTATGGATGCTGCTGCATTTTGGCAGGATCATCATAGTTTACCATCCAGTTGATTCCGAATTTATCGGTAAACATTCCAAAATAAGCTCCCCAGAAAGTATCTGCCATTGGCATTGTGACCTGTCCGCCATCAGAAAGGCCATTGAAAATTTTTCCTGCTTCTTCTTTGGATTCTGCATTTACAGAAATAGCAAAATTGTTTCCGGCCTGAAAGCTAGATGCCCATTCTCCGCCGGTGTCACTCCCCATTAATATTGTTTCTTTTGAAATTGGAAGACTTACATGCATTATCCTGTCCTTATCTCCCTCAGAGGTTTCTTTTCCCTCCATGGGAGGCATTTCTCCAAAAGTTCCGATGTAAGGATATTCTCCTCCAAAAACTGACTTATAGAAGTCGAATGCTTCCCTACAGTTTCCATTGAATGTTAAATAAACGTTTACTGATGCCATGATTGTTTTTATTAGTTAAGTTTTAATGAGTTTTATTGTAAGCAGATCTTTATCTGTGTTGGTCTATTAAAATCATGTTTCCATCCGGATCTTTCAAGTAGATATGTTCCGGTCCTGAAGTAGTTTCATCAGCTTCCTTATCCATTTCAATCCCATCTTTCTTTAAACGCTTCTGAATCTCACGTACATCATCAAAGGATTCAAGATTATGTGCATTTTGATCCCATCCCGGATTGAAAGTAAGCATATTTCCGTCAAACATTGCCTGAAACAGACCTATCAGGGTAGATCCGTTTTTCATGATCAGGTAGTTTTGCTCCGTACTTCCTGCCATTGTTGTAAAGCCCAGTTTTTCATAAAAATCATTGGACTTTTGAAGATCTTTTACACTTAAGCTTATTGAAAATGCTCCTAGTTTCATATGTATTATTTAAAATTGAGGTTTAGCGTTAGGTCTAAAAAGGTTAGTTCCTTTTTAGTAATTATTGTTTTTATGAGTAAGATTATTCGATACGGATAACACGACTAATGATATGGGTTTACTTTTCTTCTGATTACTGATTTTTCAAATGAGTTTTGAATTCCAAAGTTCCGTCATAGCTTTTCCAATCGCCAATAAGTTCTATATATTGCCCTTCGATTTTCTCTGTTTTCTTATTCCATTTGAAATTATAAACAAATCGTCCCTTAAAGACTCCTGAATGTTTTCCTTTACTCTCTTCAGCCAATTCATATTCCCCAAATACAGTTCCCTGTCTTTTGGAGTCTTTATATTTTGAAATGGTAATTTTCCCCTCAAGTTTTGCATAATTGGTATCTACAAGGGAATATCCTGAAACAAAATACTCCTGATCATTCTTTCTATTCTGTTCAGAAATATTGATTTTAAGTTTCAGTTCCTGTCCCTTATTTCCAATCGTGCCAATATAGGGTTTGCTGTTATTCAGCCATGCATTTGAAATATCCGGCATCTGCCCCAAAACAAAATTGGCAGCCAGCATAAAGAGCAATAAAAGTTTTTTCATATAGTGTTTTTTAAACGCCAAATTGTGCCAGGTGATGGTTAAGATGCTTTGCAAACATATTATTCCATTCCTGAGCATTTAATTTCCCGAAAGAAAAAGACTCTTTACCATCAAAAGCTTCTGCTCCTAGCTGTTGAGTCTTTTGAATAAAACCAATCAGTCTTATTTTTTCTTCTTCAAAGTTCTTTCTTCCTGTTATTAAAAACTGAGGTGCAGTGGGAGAATCCCTTGAGTATGCTTTTTCACCTACCACCTTAGGCTTCACAAAGGTCTTCAGAATAAATTTTGCGATGGATCCCGGTTTTTTATGTTTTTCCGGTTCGTATATCATTTCATAGGTTACAGAACAGTGAGCCAACATCTGATCCACTGTCATTTTTCCCCATAATCCATGCGTGTCTTCTATAAGTCTGTTTATTCTATCAATATAGTTTTGAGCATCTTTTGCGTCAAATACATTTTCCATATACTTTCTAAATTAACTAAAGACAAATATATCAGTTTTTTCGTTTGATTTTATATTGGAATAAATATTTCGTTCCCAGGTTTTGGGTTCGTTTTTGAAAATTCGAAAGTAAGAGGATTTTATAAATCTGGCACACCAGAATAAATGAGAATAAATCTATAGTGATTAGCCATAGTGTTTGCATTCTCATCTTTATTTTCTACAAGGGAAACTGTTCTATATAACCATTCACACCTTTCAGAAAGGGTGGCAAATCGAAGATTTCGCAGATGGTTTAAGGTATTGTTGTTCTCTCCTAAATATATTGTATAAATAGGTTACTCTTCCTTAGAATTTTCCTCCATTGCAATTTCTTGTGGAGCTGCTTTTTTAAAGATAAACCAAAGCTTGATCTTTAAAGCAATCCATCCTATAATGGCATACACAACCAGAAGAATACTTAAGTGTTCCAAATATGGGAAAGTAAGTTCTACAGATCCTTTTTGAATCAATAAGATTTTAAAAGCCTGTAAAAAGGGAGTTAACGGAATGATATTGGCGATAAACTGAACAAATGCAGGCATCGCACTTAAAGGCCATGTAAAACCACTGATGATAAAGGCGGGAGATGCTATTACCATAAGGATCTGGGTTGCTTTCAAGGCATCCGGAATCAATATACTTATAAATACACCAAGGAATGATGCTGAACCTACAAAAACGGCTGTCAGAAGAATAAAGTTAAGGATTCCCTCCGGCATCGGAACCCTGAAAATCATATGCATAAAGTAATAGATGCCTACAATCAGAATGGAAGATATCCAGATTGGGATTACCTTGATCAGCATGGTTGGGAATGCCCATTTTTTCATTTTCTTGTATTCCTTTACAAAAGATCCTCTTTCAAATTCGGCGGCAAAGCTTACTGCCATTGCCAACAAAATAACCTGTTGTAATACCACAGCCAGCATTGCAGGCCACATAAAGATAAGGTAGTTTCCGGTGGTATTGAAAAGAGTAATATAATTGGCTTTGAAAGGTTCATATTGTGTAGCAGCCTTTGCTGCAGGCATTCCTGCTTTTTGCAATGCCTTTATGGATGCTCCGGCAGAAAATGTTCCTATGGTAAGTTGTAATGCCTTGGAAGCAAAATTAGCCGTCAAAACGTTTCCTGTATTGATGTAAACATTCAGTTCAGGGTATTTTTTCTGAAGCATATCTCCTTCAAATCGAGATGGAATGATCACAACAGCTGCTGCTTCATGCTTAATCACTTCATCTTTTATGCTCAATGGCTCCTGAACATATTTGATAATGCTGATGCTTTTATTGTCATCCAGCATTTCTGTTAATTGGTTTGACAATGGCGTATTATCCCTGTCAATAACCAGTACAGGTGTATTTTCCACTTTTCCGCTTTTGTAGACAAACCCCAGCAAGGTTGCATAAAAAACCGGTGCCAAAAAGAACACGGTTCTTAAGGTAGAATTGCCGATAAAAAGCTTGAACTCACGTTTTAAAAGACGGAAAAATTCTTTCATCTGTATATTTTAATATTTTAAATGCCAGATGGAGCTTCATTCATATTTTTTTATGAAGAAAAGGAACCATCATGTTTCGTTTCAGATTATTTCAGGATAACATTAGCATTAACCAAAAGGCTTTTAGCTTTATTCATATCCTTAGGTTTTACCTTAATTTCGTAGATAGCATCCTGCAGCTGATAGTCGGGGTAAGCAGTGGTAATATCTGCATACCTTGTCAACTGCTTGATGTAAACAACGCTTCCCTCCAGATTCTCTTTGTTATAAACCACCTGCATATTGACATTCTGCCCTTTTTTATATTTTGAAATAGCACTTTCAGGAACGGTAAATCTGAAATAGGTACTTTCAGGAATGTACCCGTTGAATAATGCAAAACCTGCCGTTGCCAGTTCGCCGGTATTCAAACTTATGGTTTCTATATCCATATCATTGGTCGCAATAATGTACCTTTCAGAGTATGCTACATTCGCTTCCTGTAAAGCTCCCTTAGCCTGAGAGGCCTGCCCTGCCGCCATTTCCACCTTTTCAAAACGGGTTCCTCTGTTCACGTCATCCAATTCTGCCACCACAGCATCATACTGAGCCTTTGCCCCTTGAAGTTTTGCATACACCTCATCGTGGGCCTGAGGAGACATTAAGCTGTCACGGAACATATTATTGGCTCTTTTGTAGGATTTCTGTGCAAAGTCATATTGCTCTTTCAGTCCTTTATATTTTGCCTGAAGTTGTCTCAGCTGATCTGGTGTCGCTCCATTTTTAGCCATTTGTTCCTGGGCTGTAGCAGCATTTACGGCACCTTGAGCCTGTGCTATTTTAGCAGAAACCTCCGGAACATCAAGTTGTGCCAGTGTATCTCCTTTTTTCACAGTTTGTCCTTCAGAAACGTATATTTTTAAAATTCTTCCGGTAACCTTTGGGGCAAACGAGATTACATCCTTTTTGGTCTTTCCTTCCGGTTCCTTTATTTTCTCATTTTTTTTGTCGCAGCTTCCCAATAAAAACAGAGAAGCAATGAGTATAGATATATTTTTATGCATCATTTTAATTTTTAAGGGATTAAATAAAATTTGGTGATATCCAGCTCCTGAGTCGCCCTCATCAGTTCTATTCCCGCTCTTCTCTGGTTAAAAATTGCGTTCTGGTAATCCAGTTCTGCTGCTTCGAGGTCATTTTCGGCATCAATAAGCTGTGATGACTTGCTCATTCCGTATCTGAATTCTTTTTCAGCCTGTACCAATGCACTTTTTGCCAATTCTTTTTGCTTGGCCTTTAGTGTAATTTGTGCAGTAGCAATATCATAATTGGTTTGATTATTCGCCAGATTCAGGGTTAACTTTTTCAATGCATCTTCTTTCTGATTCTGCAATACTTCTTTTCCAACCTTGGCCGTTTCTTCAGCATGCTTACCCTCTTTTCCGTCAAAAATTTCCCATTTGAATCCAACTCCTGCGGTAATTAATGGAAAAACATTAATGTTATTAGGACTCCAGTCCAGCTTTTTACCCTCATATCCAAGTACGGGAACTGCCGGAACTACATTTTCAGAGCTCTTAATTCTGTTTCCATAAAGCCCGATATAGTATGCAGAAGCCATCAGCTGAACCTTGGGAATCATCCACGTTTTTTCTGCCTTTATTTTATAATTTGCGGCATTAATTCCATGTTCCAGAGCACGAATTTCAGCTCTTTGCTCTATTCCTTTTTCTGCAGCAAGCAATTCTACAGGCGACAATACCGGATCTATCATTCTTAGACGATCTCTACTGATTCCTGTTAAAATATAAAGCTGGGTAAGAAGCAGTTCTTTTTTCCCTTCATATTCTACCACTTTTGCATCTAAAGTTGCTTGGGCCAGTTCTATTTTTTTATGATCGTAAGGAGTAATTAAGCCATAACCTAATGCTTTATCCGCGGTCTTTTTGTTAATGTCAAGTCTTTTTTTACTTTCGTCAAGAACCTTTTTAGACTGATGGATCAATGCCAGCTGATCGTAGGCTCTGGAAATAGTAGCCATAACCTCATCCCTGGTTTTTTCCAAGAGGATATCCTCAGACTTTTTCTTTTCTTCAACTGCTTTTTTAAGGTATTTCACCTTACCTCCGGAATACAGAAGCATTTTGGCATCTGCCTTGGCAACGCCTGAAAATCCGGATACATTGAAGTTATTATTGAAAGTTCCCTCGGGGATATTAATAAAAGGAGCCAGATTAATTTCTGGTGACGTTAGTCTTGCAGTTCCGTTGAGATAACCCGCTTTACCACTTAATTCCAGCGTTGGAAGAAAGATATCTTTTAGTTTATGCTCGTCGAGATCGGTAAGTTTATTTTGGGTAATCTGCATTTTAAGATTCGAGTCCCGAACCATAGCACTATCCAGAAGTTCTTTAAAATCCGGCGCAGACTGTGCCCAGCCAAAAGCAGGAAAAGCAAAAAAACTAAACGTAAAAATCAATAAATTGTTTTTCATGGTTTATGTTTATAACAAATATAATGCAAAAATTGTTAAAATACCCACAGATTAGCAAATATAAACATGTATTTACAACAAGTTTAAAATACGTTTAAGTATAAAGCTCTTTAAAATAAAGCCTTATCAAAACCGTTTAAATCTTAATTAAAAACTAAAAAAATTGAAAAAAAATTTAACTCCACTTTTACTTATTTTCTTTTGTATTCTCTCAACCCGGAAAACAGAAGTCTTATTGTGTAAGATTAAATAAATACTAAGCATTGGTCATTAATGATTACCATTCAAACCTGAAATACCGGAAAAGAAAACTCCCCACATCACTGTGAGGAGTTTTCTATATAATTATAATAAGCTGATTTTACTTTTGAACTGCTTTTTTCATTGCAGCATCCGGACGCAAAACTCTGTAACGTACTTCTATATCTTTTGGAACATAGAATACCAATGGTAATTTACTGTTGTATCTTACAATTTCCGGCTTAAGAGTAACAAACTTTTTAGAAAGTTTCTGCCCAGGGCAACCCATTAATGTTCCAGCTGTTTCTCCTTTAGATTCTACTTCATAATAGTTATATCCCCATCCCTGAAGATCCTGAGTTTTCATCTCTCCCATCAGGAAATAGTTGTTACAATCTAACATTTTCTCGGCTCCTACAAAAACTTCAACTTTTAAATCATTTTCATTTTTTGCTACAGGTAGCTGAATATATACTTGCTTGTATCCTTCTTTAGCTTTGGGGAACATTTCAATTTGCAGTTTTTCAAACTTCTGAGCTTTGGTTTGTCCGAAAGCACTTACTCCTGCCATCAATACCAATCCTGTAATTAAAGTTTTTGAAAATTTCATTTTATTTGGTTTTAAATTTCACTTACCTCCCTATAGCCAAAAATCATTCCAAAATCTGAACACCGGTTCCTTTTGTATGTGCATTCATCTGTGGAGCATAGTAGTTCTGCATAGTGGTAATCCCATTGGAGAACTTTCCAGATGCATTTGCAACTACATCATATTCAAAGACATATTTTCCTTTTGGCATGTATTGAATATAGAAGTTGGTAGAAGCATCTTTCGTAGACTGGTAATAGCCCAAATTATTTTTCCATTGGTATCCGGATAACGCATCCAACGGTTCAAATCCTGCAGCACGCATGTCTTTAATATGAATAAATTCCATAGCACGGTCTGTATTCAATATCATTCTTACGGTTACCTTATCTCCTACTTTCAGTGGGGTTTCCGGTGAAATCTTCTGAAGCTCTTCCCCGTTTACGGTTTTCACTTTTTTATAAAGTTCCTTGGTTACGGAAATATAATTTTCAGATGATTTAATCTTATCGAGATCTTCATAATACTGCCAGAATAATCCTCCCTGAACAATTCCAGGTCCTGGTTTCGTAATTGTTACGGTTGCCAGGTTTTTGTCTATCGTCTCTGTTTTTACAGCTGACTTCACATAACCTGTTGCCTGAGTCTGAGGAACAAGCTCTTTTCCGCCCCAAACTATCGTTGCTTTATCACTTTCTGCTCCTGTCCATGATTTCCCTGAATTCAGGATGGTAAAGATCACTTCTGAAGTCCCTCTTGAGCTTCCCCATGAGTTCACTTCTTTCTGGGTTACCAGCCAGATCTTCATCTCCTCAATAAAGTTCTGATCATTAGATTTCAGCTTATTGAAAGCTTCCAATGCCCCTGCATGGTTGACTACTTTTGAGCCAAACCAACCCCAGTCATTCAAATTCTGCTTCCAGTAAATACCTTGTGTTTTGGTATCTGTAGAAGTTTCTTTAAGGTAAGTCATCAATTTATCCGATACCTCTTTCATTCCGTAGTCATTCATTAATAAAGCAGCGCGGTGAAGTCCAAAGAATGTAAAATCAGTAATCTTAGCCCCTTTTGCTTTTTGTTTCACCATAGATTTCAAGGTAGCTCCTTTTCCTTTTAACGGATATTGTTTTTCCCAGTAGTTTCGGGTATCAAGATAATCAAGAACCCAATTGCTCCAGACGTTTGTATTTTTAATATCTGAATATTTACTGATTTCAGTATCCACATACTGAATTAATTTCGCTACCAGTTCTTTCTGTTCAGAACCTTGATAATCTGCCACATTATCTTTTAGCCAGAAATTGATCTTTCCAAGGCTTTTAAGGATATACAATGATGTTCCGTAAGAACTTGGATATCCCGGATACCATGAGAATCCACCATCCGGATTTTGTAATTTCTTAACTTCATCCCAATCCTGACTGATAGAGTTTTTCATTGTATTAGCATCAAACAAGAGTGCCAGTTTCTGCATTTGTTCATTCTCATTCTTACTATCCAATACCCAAGGTGTTTCTTCCAGTAGCAGCTGTTTCAGTTCCTGATTTTTTTCAAGGTTTGAATTTAATAATCCTTTGCTTTGGTATTCTTCGAAAATAGTTTTCATTTTCGGGTTGGCCTTAAATATTTCTGAAGCCAGTACATCTGCAAACCATTTGTTGAAGATGACATCTGCAGAGCTATTTTGATCACTCTTCAAACTAGGAAGCGCAAACATAATTTCCCAGATTGGGTTGGTGGTCAACTCTAATGTATTGGAAACGTTTGAAATGGTTGTTGAAGCAGTATCTTTAAGGTTATCCAGTACAAATGTTTTGGTTTCTCCTTCTTTCACAAAAACTGGAACAGCATCAGTTACCAGCATCCTGTTCGGTAATACAGCAACCGCCTGTTGCTCTCCATCAGAATAGGCTCCTGCTTTGGCCACCACCTTTAAAATAATCGATGAGACATTGTTTGGAACTTTTAACTTCCAGGTTAATGCTCCGTTTCCGTTTTCGGCCAAATCAAAATTTTGAGTTCCTGAAGCTACACCAAATTTTGAAGAGATATTTTCGTTTGTGAATGCATCCAGAATTTGTAATTCTGCAGAGCCACTCAGTTTTTTATCAGTAAGGTTTGATAATTTTGACTGTAGGTTCAATTCATCGCCCTCTCTTAAGAATCTAGGATAGTTTGGTGTTACAGAGAATTCTTTCTGTGTTACCACTTCTTTTTCCTGGGTAGCAGCTCTGGCATCCTTGGTATGAGCAAGGAACATCAGCTTCCATTTTGTAAGAGCTTCCGGTGATGTGAATTCAAAGCTTACATTGCCTTCTGCATCTGTTTTCAGATTCGGATAGAAGAATGCTGTTTCATTTAAGTTCTGGCGTACAGGTACTTTATCTAAATTCCCCTCTAAATTTCCAGCCCCATCTGCATATGTTTTTCTCTCTTCTTCCGATAACTCTCTTCCCGAATTCAAAATGTTAACTGCATTATCATCCATTCTAGTAGCTTCTAATCTCATTGTTGGAGGATTTTCTCTCTTCGCTGCCTTTACAGGTGCTGGAACAGCACTAGAGTACCCTCTAACTTTAACCCCAGCTGCTCGCCCTTGTAATGAATATGAAAAATCACCATCAAACCAATTAAAATCAGGAACTTCAACATAATTTCCGTTATAGTATTCCTGTCTTTTCTGATATCTTTTCTGCAACAGGTAATCCTGCATCGTGTAAGATGAAATCATAGTAAATGGTGTGTATAACTTCTCCCAGTTATATTCATTTTTAGCAAACTGATCCAGAGACATATCATACATATTGGCCAATACCTCTGCATTTACTTTTTCCTTGTCATTTCCGGTAACTTTAATGGTCCATTTTTCTTTTGAATTAGGCTCCAGTTTATCTCTGAAAGTAACCGTTTCTATTTTTAAAGGCTTCTCAGTATCTTTTATTTTCAGGGCCGCGCTCTGTGTCTCCACATCGTTGAATGCAACCAATTGAAACTGAAGATTAAGTTCTGATACATTCTTCTCTTTTGGAATATTGGTGGTATACTCTAACATTCCATTTTTCAGCTGATGGGTTTCTGAAATGGTTTTTCCCGATCCGTCCTGAACAAAAATATTTACCAAAGCATCAGGAATGGCAGAATACACATAAACTTTTGCTTTCTCACCTCTTGTTACTTCATCCTTTGGAGCAATAACAGTAAGAAATGTTTTTTGAGCCGGTTTCAGAGAATTTTTATCCCAAACACTGAAGTATTGAGCTGATTTTATGGTATCTTTTCCTTCAATATTGAACAATTCCAGCTGATAATCTCCTGCTTCCAACTTCCCTAAATCAAGGTTCGTTGAAAGTTGTGTGTTATCTGTTGATGCCGGTTGTTGTTTATCAGCAATTACTTTTTCTGTTTTCCAGTTTTTAATCTCATCATTTTTATCAAACCTATCGTGTGGGAACTTGCTGATAAATTCATCTTTTGAATATTTCGGTAAATTCTGAACCTCAGACTGGAAGTTACTTCTAAAAATCCTGTCCGGAGCTATCAGCTTTGACAACTTCATCTGATATGGTTTTTTAAGATTTTGTTCGTTATAGTTTTTTGTTTCTACCTTAAGCTTTACATTTTCGTCACTGAAAGTATTTTTCAGCTCATCGGCCTTAATGTAATGGGAAACTGAAGCTACCTTTAACTGTGTATTGGCAGACTGTGTTTCACCGTTAATATCTGTAACGGAAGCATTGATCTCATAGTTATCAATCTGTATTCCCTCTAGTTTTTCATCTTTCTTCAGATCCAGACGAATAACAAATTCTCCTTTTTCATTGGTCTTAGCTTCTCCCAGAATTGAGTTTTCGTTGTCGTCACCTCTTGGATACCACCAGAAATATCGCCATCTGATATTGTGCTTCTTGATTTCATAGCTCACTGTCGTATTGCTTAGCGCTACCCCTGAGAACATTGAGGCTTTCCCTTTAAGCTCTATGGTCTGACCGTATTTATATTCGTCTTTTACAGGCTCAAAGGTTACTTCAAATTTTGGTCTTTTGTACTCCTCTACTCGGATGTCCTTATATCCGTTGCTTGTACCATCTGTATTCAGATAGAAAACCCCGTTTAATTTTCCTTTTGGCAGCGTAAAGCTTCCATGATAGGTTCCAAATTCATTGGTTGTAAACTTCTGTGAAGAAACCTCCTGATTATTAGCGTCCAATAAGGTTATTTTTTGAGCTAATCCTGAAGCTACGGATTCAACCTCTTTGTTCAGTTGTACATTGATTACTTTGAAGTATACCATCTGTCCTGGTCGGTAGATAGCCCTGTCTGTGAAGATCTGCGCTTTGGATCTAGACTCCTTATTTGGGTTATAATCTTCTGTATTGGTTCTGTTTCCATATACCTGCATGATCTGGAAATCATTGGTCTTAGGCTGTTGGATCAGAAACGTTCTGTAATATTCTTTGCTGGTAGTAGCAGGAAGTTGGAAAACTCCTTTTTCGTTGGTTTTACCTGCAAGTTTGTTAACCGAGTTATTACCTGCAAATTCATGAAAGGTAAGATTTTCACTTATAACAGGCTTTCCGTTTTCACTGTTCACCAGTTTCAACTCATCTGAAAGCGAGTTTTTAGAAGACTTGTTTTGGTAAATGATCTTGCTTCCGGAAACAATGAAGTAAAAATTCTGTTGAGAATCAACATCATTAGTTTTATCATTTTCACCGCCCACTGAATATTCTACAACATAAATTCCTGACGGAAGTGGTTTAATTTCCAATGAAGTTTTATGAAGCTTATAATCCTTAGCATCTGAAAGCTGGTAATTTTCTTTTCTCACCAGGCTCTTTTTTATATTTTTGAAGTTCGTGCTTCCATAGGAATTTTGTACATATTTCATCAATGATGTAAAATCTTCTTTTACTTCATAAATATTTAAAGAAAAATCTGTAACATTTTGAGATTCTGCTACAAAATGAATAGGTAGATTATTTTGGGTCTGCTTTTCATACTTGATGGTTAACGACGGATTTTTAATCTGTGTTTCCTTACTTTTAATATTTCCAATGAAAGGAGATTTTGGATACTCACTTTTTGCCTGTTCTGCAATAGCTAGAGCTTCCTTAAATTTATCTTTCATCACAAGTTCAGTCATGATATCTTCCATGACCACCACTTTGTAATCTCCCTCTACATTAGATTTAGCAAGATTCTGAAGCTGTTCAAGTTTATCTTTACATTGATTGAAGTTGCAATTTTCAACCAATTTTTCTTTCATGAAATACAACTTGGAATTTCCGTTGTTTGAAGCAATCAAATCATCGAAAATGGCATTGATTGAGGTTCGGTTTTCTGCAAGCTCATTTTTGGTAAAAAGATTATTCTCCGATAAAAAGCCAATCTTTTTAAGTGCATACCAATCGTAAAGGCTTGGGAAGTAGGCAATATCTTTTGTCTCTGAAAACAACGTCTTATACTTTTCCAAGGAAGCCTTTTTCAGGTCCTGTTTCTGCTGATCCAGATCCTGATAATTTTTGGTTAAATAATTTTTAAAATCAAGCTTTGACCATGTCTCAATCTGTGAAACATCTTGTGTATTGATATTGGTTCTTCCATTGATCTTCCAATAGTTCTGGTTGTAGTAATCCTGAAAAAAACCGTTCAGGAGAACTTTGTAAACTAATTTCTCTTCTCCTTTCAGTTTTCCTTCGGCATCCTGTAGCTTACTGAAGAATTTTGAAACCGAATCATTCTTTTCATCGTCTACAGTTTGCTGTACAATGCTGAACTCTGCTTTCAGGGAACGGATCAGCTGAATTGTATTATTTTCTTTCATGGCTTTGTTTTCTAGTTCCAAAATAATGGGAAGATTAGATTTATAAGCTCCTTTCTGACTATTTTCTGCTATCTTTTTCCACTGGTCGTCATAATATTTCTGCGCGAAAACCGGTGAAAAGCCCAGTGATAAAAGCGAAAGCATAAATATCTTGGAAAATCTTTTCATATATATTAAATTTGATAAATGAACATTTTAAAAATACTGAAAAAATCCGTTATAGACAGTCAAGTTTACGTATCCTTAATGGGAACCCTTTTTGCAGTATTTTTCATGAAAGAGCAAAACACATTCCGTTTGCCCACTATTCTTCTAATTTTCATCACCTATTTCAGTGGTTATCTTTATACTAAGTATCAATACACAAGGCATTTTTTCAAAATACTGGTTTTAAATGCAGTTGCAGGAGTTGTCTGTGCCTTTCTCATCATTCACAATCACAATGAAATAAGACTATTGAAATGGTTTGTCATTGTAGTTCTTGGATTGTTATACAACAGTTTTTTTCTTGATGTTTATATCCGAAAAATTCCGTTGCTTAAAGTATTCTATGTGGGGCTAGTCTGGGCATTGGTTAATTGCTGGCTTACCCTTCCGGAATTCAGTCTGCCTATTTTTTTGATCAGTTTCTTCTACATCACAGCTTTGGTACTTCCCTTTGACATTCGGGATATGAATAGTGATACCGTAAAGACTTTTCCCATGTTAATAGGCATTCAAAACACAAAGTACATTGCCTATGGTCTTGTTTTCATAAGCAGCCTTATAGGTGTTTTTTACCTTAAACCACTGTATGCCGCTTCATTTTTTTTAGCCACTATTATCACCTGCATTCTTATTTATTTCTCTGAAAATAAAAGAGATGACTCATATTTTTCATTCGGTGTGGAAACTTGTTCAGCACTTCCTTTTTTATTTTTACTAATAATGGAGTATTTTTGACGAATGATTATCAAGAAGCTTTCCCTTTACAATTTCAAGAACCACTCTGAGAAAAAGTTTGAATTTTCCCCGCAGATCAACTGTTTTGTGGGCAATAACGGAGCGGGAAAGACCAATATTCTGGACGCCCTTCATTATTTATCCGTAGGTAAAAGCTTTTTGGGGAATACAGACCTCAATAACATCAAAAGAGGAGAAGATTTTTTTACGCTTGATGCTGAAATTCAGAACGAAGATAGTGAAGATATCATTAGAATTACCCAGCCTAAGGAGGCCAAAAAAGTCATCAAAAAAAATGATAAAAGCTATGACAGACTTGCAGATCATATCGGTTATTTACCTAGTGTGATGATTTCTCCTTATGATTCCAACCTTATTTCAGATTCCGGAGAAAGCAGAAGAAAGTTTCTGGATTCCATGATTTCTCAAACTGATTCAGAATATCTTTTTGACCTGATCCAATACCAAAAAACCATTCAGCAGAGAAATGCCTTACTGAAATATTTTGCCAAAAATAGAGTCTGGGACAAGGATTCTCTGGAAATTTATGATGAACCGATCGCTCGATTTGGAACCAAGATTTTTAATAAGAGAAAAGTATTTGTAGAGCGCTTAAATCCTATTGTACAGAATTTTTATCAAATTATTTCCGGAGGAAAAGAGACTGTTTCAGTGATCTATGAATCTCATTTACTGGAAAATACTTTTGCAGAGCTTTTAAAGGAAAGCCTTGAAAAAGACCGTATGCTTACCTACACTTCCAGGGGAATTCACAAGGACGATCTTCTTTTTGAGATGGATCATGTTCTCATCAAGAAAATTGGTTCTCAGGGACAGCAGAAGTCATTCCTTATTTCACTTAAACTTGCTCAAATGAGCCTTGTTAAAGAACTTACCAAGAAAACTCCTATTCTTCTACTGGATGATATTTTTGATAAACTTGATGATACAAGAGTTTCTCAATTAATTGAATTGGTAAACAGGGAAAGTTTTGGACAGATATTCATTACGGATACTCACAGAGAGCGAACCGAAAGTGTGGTAAAAAAAATTAATGAGGAAAGTATTATATTTGAGGTATGATCTCTAGGATTTTTATTATCGTATTTTCACTGTTATTTACGTTTTCATTCAGCCAAAAAAAGAAGAAAGCGAAAAATTTACTTGCTGAGATCCACAGATACCAGCATGGTGAAATTAATACAAGCTATAAACCTATTCCTTTACAGAAAAGGGTATCCAGATTTCCGTTTGATAAAACGACCAAGGTTAAAATTATTTTCTACAATCTAAACTATAAAGGAGCAAAAGGTTATACACCGCCGCCTCCTCCGGTAACCAAGCAGGATTCCATTAACTTAAAGACTTATTATGAGAACCTTAAAAAATATAAATCTGTTGAGATAAAAGACCTTATTAAGGATATCAACCCCAAAGGTATACAGGAGTCAAAAACACTAAACTTAACTGAAATTTCAGAACTCAGTGATGTTTTGTATAATACCTGCCACAAATATTATGTTTCCTATACTTCTCAAAGCGGATGTTTTTTTCCAAGAAATGCGATCTTGTTTTATGATGAAAGTGATAGGGTTTTTGCTTATTTTGAAATTTGTTTTGAATGCTCGGGAATAGAATCTTTTCCAAAGGATATGATGGATTCTTTCGAGGCCTGTGAATTTCTTTATCCTGATCTTGAGAAGTTTTTTAAAAATAAAGGTTTAACAACCGAATACGTACCGTAAAAGTAATATGAAGAAGAAAAAGCGCGAATATCAATCCTCTGAACTTGTAAAATCTTTTGCAAGAATCTATGGTTTTGAAGATAAGCTGATAGCTTTTGACATTAAAGACTTCCTTGAGGACTATCTTGATGAAAGCCTTTTCCGTGAGATTAAAAGTGTGAATATTGAAAATAAATGCATTATTATTAAAATTGATTCTCCATTACTTAAAAATGACTTCAAAATGCGTAAGACATTCTATCTGAAGAAGTTTCAGGATAAATTTGGGACAGAGCAATTTCATGATCTTCAGATATTCTAGAATTTTTCCTGTGTATCTATATTGTAAGTAAGTATTGTTTAAAATTATATCACTATACTTAGAAATAATTTGATATATTTAAAGTTCATAAAAAATTATTTTATCATGAAAAAAATACTTACATCGAAGAAATTATCCAGAAACAATTTAAAGGCTATTCAAGGTGCAGGGCAAATGGTATGTTGTCTTGTAAGCTGTGGAGATACCAGTCAATGTATTTTTTGGGAACAATTACCCGCAGAATGTCCAGAGTTTCCTTACTGTCTTTAAAAGCTATACCATAGACTAAAATAAAACGAGACGACCTTAATAAGATCGTCTCGTTTTATTTTTATTAATGTTCTTCTGATTTATTAGAAATCGTACTGCTCATCAGGTCATCCGCTTTTTTATCGAGTCCTGAGCTTAGTGGCAAGAAAAATTTCAATGGATGCTTTGTAAAATATCTGAAAATTTCTTTGTAGATTTCACTCACCTGTCCGAAATTCATCTTTCTTGATCTAAAAGCAAGGAACATAGATAAACTGAAACTTACCAGGAAGTTGAAAAATCCGATTAAGAAAACCGTTACAAAAGACATCCAGAATGTATAGGAATCTACAGAGAAATCTTTTCCGTACAATCCCAGTGCAAAGTTTCCGGCTGCAAAGGTAATGTGTCTGATATCAAGATCAAGCCCAAAGAACATTCCTACAGGCGCTGTAGCACCAAGGAAAACTCCAAACCAAAAGTTGGAAACAATTCCCGGCCAGTTCTTGGCATAATACTTAGACAGGCCTTTAGCAAATTTTTTTCCGAAGAAGCTTCTGATAGAAAGGTTTTTCGCTATTCTCTCCGGAATCTGATAAAATACGGAGTTGTTTCCTATATTCCCTGAAATAATCCCTGAAATAAAAAGGTAAAAACCCGCAATACTGGCATGCAGAATGGCCTTGGATTTAAAAGGATCAAGATCCTTTAATAATTTATCTGATCTTTCGACAGCCAGATTTTGGGAGAAGAATACATCCAGTCCATAAATAATGGCCAAAGCCACCGGAAAGGCAAGCAATACGTTCCCAACAAAGGCGATAAACTGACTTCTGAAAAGCTTTGACACAAGGTGTGCAAATTCGGTGTTATTTCTTTTGTTATTTCCTTCTTCAGACAATACCTTGGTCATCGTAGCAGCAGTCATAGCCGGCTGTTTTGTTGCCAGTGTAAAACCCATCAAATAGATCATGACAAATCCCATGGCATAGTTCATTGAATAAAGGAATGCGTGTGAGAAATCACTTCCCGGAATATACCCGTACAGCATTTTCAATACACAGAGTGCACCCACAATGATACCTCCTCCACTGGCCTTATAAAACATGGTCATATACTCCTTTCTGGTAGAAGTAATATAATGGGTTCCTGTTTCTGCAGTATGATTGGTAATAAGGTGAGAAATCAACCTTGTACTATCGTTGATAAGATCTGCAATATTATTTTTATGAGATTTATAATTCAGGATATTAAAAACCAATTGCTTGGATCTAATAAGAACATCTTCTTCATTATCAATAACCAACAGCTGTACGATCTCATAGATTCTATCGGTCTGTTGTTTGATCTTCAGCAAGGATTGGTTAATCTTTCCTGAAATACCATACTTCGCAGAATTTTTAAAAGCGATATTAACAAATTCAATGCATTGCTCTGAATAGATCTTAATCTGCTTATATCTGCTGTCCTTGGAATGCAGTTGTAATTCAGGATCTTTTACCAAGTCTTCTGCCAATGTTTCCAGCTCGTTTTGAAGAGCTAAAAACGGGTTATCCAGATTTCTGTACTGTGGCGCCATTCTTACGACATCCACTTCCATGGCCATTCCTGTTACCCTCCAGGAAAGGATATTCATAGAGAAGATAAGTTCCTTTTTTACATTGGGTTTGGTAATAAAATCTGCAGCGCCTAAAAGATTCAAAAATTCATTAATTTCATTTTCAGGAAGATTATGAAGATATTCAAGATCTTTTTTCGGTCTAAGACTTATATTATCAATCATATACCACACCGTTTTTTCATTTTCAACGGGTGGTAAAACCTTGTTCAGGATCCTTTTTTTAAGTTCCGGGAAAAAGGCATTTTCTGAAAGAATATTCGCTTCTGTCAATGACAGGTTGAATGGTCTTCCTTTAAAAATATTATGAATGTAATGTTTAAAGTTTTCTGCAAAGTTCGGATTGCTTCTCAGGAAATTGATCACATCTGTAAAGTCTGCCCTTTTTACGCTCTCTAAAAACTCTGCAAAAGGTTCTAAAGAAAGGGTTTCGTTCTTAAAAGAAAAATATTTTTTAAGAACTGACTCAAAATTTGTGCTGGAATTAAAGAATTTCATTAGTACAAAGATACTATTTCAAACTCACATTCCTCATCTGTCTCATGATCCAATTATGTTTCTTTCTTAGATATGGGGATGGATTCTTTGGATCATACTTCTTTGGATTGGGCAGTACAGCGGCAATCCATGCTGCATCTGAAGCACTTAGATCTTTGGATGATTTTCCAAAATAATATTGTGCTGCCGCCTCTACACCAAATACTCCCTGTCCCATTTCAATGGAATTCAGGTATCTTTCAAGGATGATATCCTTACTCCATACTTTTTCAATAATAAAAGTATAAACGGCTTCTAATCCTTTTCTTACCCAGCTTCTGCCCTGCCAAAGGAAAACATTCTTTGCCGTCTGCTGAGAAATGGTACTTCCCCCTCTTATTTTTTTTCCTTTTTCATTATACTTCATCGCTTTTTCAATGGCTGTATAATCAAATCCATCATGATCAAAGAATTTTTGGTCCTCTGAAGCAATTACTGCTTTCTTTACATTATTTCCCATTTCATCATAGGAAATATAATCTCTGTGTAGTTTTCCGTATTCAAAAAGCCCTCCTATCTGGGTAAGGGTTATAGGCGGATTAAAAAATCTGCCCCAGATGATAAAAACCACGTTCAGAACAAGAACGATGAAAATAAGCTGTTTAATTTTTTTCCACATAACTTTTAAAAAGGAAAGGCAAAAATAAGCAAATACTCCGATTTACTGCAACTCTTTCATATAGGTAAGTTGATAATCCTGCAAAAGTTCAGGATGAAAGATTTTGATATAGTCTTTCAGGATCAAATCAGCTCTTACCACTCCACTTTCAAAGAAGTCATTCGCTTTTTGTTTTTCCTTTCCTGCAATGGTATAGATTTTACCTTTATTGAATACATCCAGCTTTCCGTAGAAAGGATTCATTCCCAGCATTTCCTTTTTTGAAGTATGGCTTCCGGCATTTACCCAGTACTGAACACCTCCTGCCTTGGCATATACCTCTTCAAAACTCATGGTAAGGGCTTTTTCCTCTTTATTATCTTTCATAATATAATTCGCGTTGGCGTCAGCAATATAATGAGCCACAGAAGTATTTCCACCCGGAAGGTACCATACATCACCGTACATTTCATTGGCTAATACTACAGGCTTTTCTTTTGCTTTCAATGCCATTTGCTTCAGGTCATTATAGTTTTTCTCTACCTCCTGATATTTGGTTTCCGCTTCTTTCTCCTTTCCTAAAAATTCTCCAAAGAGCTTTATGTAGGCTGTTTTTTGTAGTGGCTGCTGCTCCATATACTCATCCAAAAACACAACCTGAATTCCATTGTTCTTCAGTAATTGATAGGTATTGTCAAAACTTGCAATATAATTGGTAAAAATAGCATCCGGCTTCATGGAAATAATTTTTTCCACGTCATATTTCTGCTCGCTTCCTACATTTTGAATTTTCCCTTCTTTAAGCAGGTTCTGAATCTTCTCTGAATAAATATATTCCGGACTTGAAACTCCTATAATCAGATTTTCTGCTCCCAGTTCTGAAATATACCCTGCCATACTTGCATTCAGTAGGATAATCTTCTTGAAAGGAGTTTGATTTTTATTAAAATTATAGGTGAAATTTCCCGATTTTAACTCCAAGACACCGTCCTGATCTTTAAATTGGGTACGACTCGAGATATTTGTCCAATCTGAGGACGAAATTTTTGTTTCTCTTTTACAGGCAATTAGCGAAAATACCGTAAATAAAAGTAAAATTTTCTGTTTCATCTTTCAAAGAAAAGAAAAAAGTGCTATATTTGCAAACCCTTAAACAACAAGGCAACACAAGGCCTCGTGGCGCAACTGAATAGCGCATCTGATTACGGCTCAGAAGGTTACAGGTTTGAATCCTGTCGAGGTCACTTTAGGAGACAACTATTTAATAGTTGTCTCTCTTTTTATACCCATAAACACTTCTTTATCAATATCTTAAAATCTATCGATGTTTTAAGCGTAAAATGCTTGATCTGTTTTAAACATATAATTTGAAATTGCGTCAACAATAATCTTATACAATATTAAATTTTAAACAAAAAAAATCCCGAATTAACCGGGATTTTGATTTTCTGATATTCAAATTTATTTGATCTCTACAGGAACTGAGATTTTATCCCAATCCATTGTGAATCCATTATTGTTTATTTTATACACTAAAGCTTCCTGTGTTGCTGGTAAAGCTTTTGTTTTAACATCAACACGTAAAGCATCTTTAGCTTGTTCGTATTTATAAGCGCCCCATTGTTTTGGCTCCTTGTTAAAAATCACAGTCCAGGTTCCACTTTGTTTAGGGATTAAGAAAAAGCTGTATTTACCTGCTGGCAGTGATTTACCCTGAACAGTAATGTCTTTATCCGTTTCGAAAGTAGTTGCTTCATTGGCACCCGCACGCCAAACTTTATCATAAGCTTCCAAACCACCCCAGATTGTACGCCCTTTAACAGAAGGACTGCTATAGGCTATCGTAATGGTTGCATCTTTAATTTTTCCCGTAGCAGTAGCTGGAGGGCTGGCAGGTTTTTTAGTGTCCTGTGCAAAGGCATTCAAGGAGATTGTCATTGTCGCCACAAGGACGGCAGCAGATTTAATGATGGTTTTCATAATATTTTTATTTGTTTATTGTTGTTCGTTTACGAATTTACTGCTTTCTGCTTATAAAACAGTAATCCGATTGCCGAAAATATAATGACCGCCGCAGCCCCGATTACATTAAGCCAAAGGAAAGAAACGACATCAAACTTATAAACGGCAATAACCGCAATTTCTGATAAAATTGCAGCAATAAATACATTTGAGCCTGTGATTTTTTTATAGTAAAATGCGACCAGAAAAATCCCCAATATCGGGCCATAGAAAAGAGAACCCAATACATTAACCGCTTCAATAAGGGAACCCATTTGAGTGGCAAACATGGCGACGCCAATGGAGAAAATACCCCACGCTAAAGTATGCAGGCGACTGTACTTCAATTCGGTGGCATCATCAGGAATTTCTTTTTTAAATATCAAATGAACATCTTTTAATGAGCAGGCGGCAAGGGAATTCAGTGCTGCAGAAATGGAACCCCAGCTGGCCAGAAAAATGACGGCAAACAGTAAACCGATCATCCCTACAGGCAAGGTATTTTTCACAAAATACAGGAAGATATAATTGGTATCCGTCTTCTCTGCATTATAGTTTGAACTATTGATCGCTTCCTCTACCCTGCCGTGAAGTTCTTTTACCTGGGTTTGTGTATTTTTAAAATCCTGAATTGTTTTGTTAAGTTGGGGAGAATGAGTTTCTTTCAACTTTAGAATTTCTTTCGATTCTGCATTAAATTTTATTTGCAGATTCTGATGTTCTTTTTCAAAAACCGCAGCCTGTTCAGGTTTTGTTTCCTTTAAATATTGATAAGACCGTTCGTTAAAATAAATCGGAGCCGGTTTTAGAGAAAAGAAAGCGAAAAGTAAAGCACCAATCAGGAGAATAGCAAACTGCATCGGAATCTTAACCAATCCGTTCAACAGCAAACCCATTTTTGCATTGGTATTATCCTTCGCAGTAATATACCTCCCCACCTGACTCTGATCCGTCCCGAAGTAAGAAAGCGCCAGAAAAAAACCACCAATGAGCCCGCTCCAAATATTGTATTTATCTTTCCAGTCGAATTCTGTGGTGATTACATTGAGCTTTCCGGATTTCCCAGCCAGATACAACGCATCGTTAAAACCAATTCCATTCGGCATATTTTCAATAAGCAAATACCCTGCAAAAGCCATTGTTCCCAGGATAATGAGAAACTGTAATTTTTGAGTGTGAGCAATTGCCTTTGCCCCGCCAACATAGGTATAAATCAACAGAATCCCCCCTGTTAAGACATTGGTTAAATAAATATTCCAGTTTAAAACGCTTGACAAGATAATACTGGGAGCATAAATGCTGATTCCTGTTGATAAGCCTCTGGAAAAAAGAAAAAGCATTGAAGTAAGCACCCTTGTTTTCTTATCAAAACGGTTTTCTAAATATTCATAGGCAGTATAAACATTTAAACGCTGAAAAATCGGGATGAAAGTGATGCAGATCACAATCATTGCCAAAGGCAAACCAAAGTAATACTGAACGAAACGCATGCCGTCTGTATACGCCTGACCCGGTGCTGAAAGAAATGTAATGGCACTTGCCTGCGTGGCCATAATCCCTATCAGCACAATGTACCAAGGCATTTTATTATCTGCCTTCAGGTAGGATTCGTTGCTTTTTTGGCCACGACCGATGAATACGCCGTAAACCACCACTGCAACAAGTGTAACAATGAGAACTGTCCAATCTATATTACTCATGCCCAAAATTTAGTAAATAAATAATAAAATGCAATCTGCAATACTAATGCAGCTGCTAATAATAGGTACCAGGTATTCCAATTTTTAAGTGGCTTTTTCATTCGTTTTTCTGTGCAGATAAAAAGTTTAAAAATAAACGTGCCGCCCCCACATTTCCCGCAGGCAGCTGTCTGAAAAATGCCAACGGCGTATAAATAAAATTACCCTTTCCGTATCTGGCATATAAAGTTGATCCCTGCAGAGGCTCTTCATCTGCATCGCGCATTTCAAAAAGCGGTTCATACGCTGCATCCCATTGAGCAGGGAAATAGGCACCACGCTCCTGTACCCAGCCTTTAAAATCATCCGCAGTAATTTTGTTCGGAAAGTTCAGTAATTTATGATTTGGATTTAAAAACGTAACCGCAGCATTTTCTTCAGTAACCCGCTTATTGGCAATACTGAAATTGTACATTCCCAATTGGTTAACGGTTGTATCCTGGTTGGTGTTATACTGCATCACCAAATTACCTCCGGCTTTTGCATAAGACCATAAAAAAGGCATCCAGCGGCCCAGCTTTTTCTCTGTGTTATTGGCCCGAACCCCCAATACGACGGCATCATATTGCGATAGCTTGTTTTGACTGCCGTTTCCGCCGGATTCATCTATGGTGCCATAAAAATCTTCGTCTTTCAAGACATCTACCTGAATACCTGCAATGCGTAGGAACTCAGGAATGAAATCGCCTGCTCCTTCTATGTAACCCACTTTTTTAATCTTCGCCTGAATATCACCTTTCATTACGGGTACAGATGCAGGTGCAAAATATTGTAAGGAGGGTAAATGCGGGTACTGAATTAATACTTGTTTTTTGTTATAAGTGACTCCATCTGCTACAAAATTGGCATCCAATTGCAAGCGAGATGAATGTATTGCGGTAAGCTTAGCTTTTGGAATAACGTAATCGATGGTGGTATCTTTTCCATTGAGCAAACTTACATCAGTACCACCTAATTGTTCACCGTTATACATCAGGTTTAGAATGCCTTTATTGTACTGTCTGTTAGCATTAACCTTAACATTTAAACTCAAATGTAAATCTTCATTTTCTTTAACCACATAAAGCGGTTGTGTAAATTTCAGTTCCAATGCAGGAACAATACGCAAGGCTTCGACCACATCACCCCGCACCGGATCTAATTTTTTGAAAGATAAAGGGAGTTTAACCTGAAACTTTTCCGAACCTATTTTTAAACCAAGCAAAACATTCAGTGGTGATTCTGCCTCTGGCAAACCGATTAAAGTATCGTTTGGAACAGAGAAAGTTCCCGCGTTCGTAGGAGATTTTGCCAGCCAGTACGGTTCTGTGAGTACTGCATCTGCAGGAATCTGAATGTCGTGCTGAATGGTAATTAAAGAATCTTTTGATAGTTTTCTGTTGAAATTCTCTGACTGAGTTACCCATTGTACATCTTCTAAAACGACAGGATTGGCAGCTCTTGAAATCAAATTCAACCTGAAATTGTAATGATCTCCGGCAACAGCCTCAGCCTGATTGGTAACCACCTCGCCCATGAAGCCTGCACAACTTAAAATGATATGGTCAAGAGATTTAATTTTATCGTTTTTCAGATCTGCATCTTTAAGAGCAGCAACCTTTTTCCGCAAAGCAAGCAAAGCAGGCAAGCTGCGGTCTGGATTATTGAAATTGAAAGCGGAAATAATTTCATCTAACGAATGGTCTATATCAGCGTTTCCTTGTGAAGTCCAGGTTTTAACAACTCCATCAAAAAGCGTTGCTTTTGCAGGTTCGCCAATAACGTGGGCAAAATATTCTGTTCTGATGCCGGCTACAGACTGTGTTCCTGCCCCCTGACTTTTATGTAAACTTCTGCTTAATCCTGCCAATTCGCCATAGCCCATTCCGAGTTGCGCATCATATTGCCCAACGGTAACCTTCAGTTGATTTTCAGCGGTCGTATTGACCCCGCCAAAGCGGAAAGTATTCCACAATACGCGTTTTGGCTGCCATGCATTCACATATTTTAGTTGATCTGGGAAAGCCGTTTTGTCTCCTGCCAGCTTAAAAGCTTTTTCCGCAACCACAGCCGAAGCGGCATGTTGTCCGTGTCCTGCCGCAGCAGTAGGAGGAAAACGACAAATGATCACATCCGGACGGAATTTTCGGATGACCCAAACTACATCCGCTATAATGCTATTTTCATTCCATTGTTTAAAGGTATCCGTAGTATTTTTAGAGAACCCGAAGTCGATTGCACGGGTGAAAAACTGTTGGGCCCCATCTAACTTTCTTGCCTCTAAAAGCTCATGTGTTCTGATTAAACCTAACGCAGCTCCTTGCTCTGTACCTAATAAATTCTGACCACCATCCCCTCTCGTTAAAGACAAATAGCCCGTTTCTACATTTTGGTCGTTGATTAACCAGGAGAGTAACCCTGTATTTTCATCATCAGGATGAGCCGCAAGGTATAAAACTTTAGGCAGCTGTTTAAGGGTTTTGAGTTCACGATAAATTTCAGATGATTTGGAGGGCCGAACCTGTTGGGCCGTACAAAAAACCGTACAAAATCCAAGGATAAATACAGTGCTTACTTTTTTGAACATTTAATTTTACTTTGCAGGGCAAATATAAGTAAATCATCTTTCTTTCAACCTTAAAAGAATCAGACTGTGAATTTCACAAAAAAACTGTTTAATTTTTATTAAACCACAAAAGACACAAAAGATTGAAACACTTAAGTGAGCTTAAGAGGATATCCTGGCGTACAATAAGTCCACATAAGTTTTAAAAATCTTTGATTTTTTTCTTCAATGTACTTTTATACTGTATTATTTTAAACCTTCTTAAGTGTCCTAAAGTGTTAAAAAAATAAAAACTTTTGTGACTTTTGTGGTTACATTTAAACAGACTGTATGTACGAATCAGAGTTTGCAAGGAAAACAAAAAACTCCTTATGTTTTTCTAATTGTATTCCGTGTAAGATAGATATAATTAAACATACAAAATGTGGCTACCGCCCCAAAAGTATGCCATAAAAAGTGGGTTCCGAAACTCAACCATTCCCCTTTATCAACGATGCGGAAAGTGAGTGCAAGAGCAAATGACAATAAAGCAAAGCCTACCCATTTACCTGCTTTCCATTGAGTATAAATTAAATAACTCAATACCGAAAAAAGCACAAATGAGGCCATGATTGCGTAATTTACGTTGATAAAAAGAGAAGTGTTATCTACCAAAATCCAATTTCTCAATGCAAACATAAGTACTATATAGACGAGAACCATTACAACAGCATAGTACCATCTGATACTCTGAGCTAAAAAATAAAATCCGGCAGACAAACACAGCAACATAATGGGCATCCAATCCATCATGATAAATACCGGCCATTGTCTGAATGAATGGTAAACAGTTCCCCCTATGGCACCAATGTATAATAAAACCAAACAGTAGGTTAAAAAAGGATATTCTTTAAAACTGCCCTTTATTTTAATGGTCCAAAAAATGGCCAAGGCTAAAAACAATACAGCTGTTATGGCATTGAATGGCTCAGGGAAAAGCTGAGCCATATTTGTTTCTTTATATAACATGCCTCCGTCCGGAGGTATTGGGTTTATGGGCATTGTCTTTTTTTTTATATCATATTTACAGGCATGCTTTAGAGGGCAAAATACAAACACAAGCCCTTTTTCTAAACATTAGTAAAGCCTATATACTTCTTCTAAATATAGAAAAAATTATGGCATTATATACCTGGATCTATTTTATAAAAATGTTAATTCTACTTCTTATACCAATAAAAACAAAAATTTGGGGATATCTGTATTCCCAGCTCACCCTTTTATTTATGTTCAACTTTCTTATTCTGAATGGGTGTCAGCCGTCTTCTTTTCTCTCCTTCTTTGAAGAATAAGGTGTGCGGCATCCAGCATTTTAACCGTATGGATGTAGGGCATAACGATATTCCTTTCCGGTAGGTTTTCATAGATGCCCATTGAGAAATAGACGATTCCGGACATAAAATAATCAAATTCCTTGAGGGTGTATTCCCTGAATGCTGTTTTGAAAACCAGCAGAGGATTCCGGTATTCCTTTTCCGAAAGCAAACCAAGAACCCACGGGGAAACCTTTTCCGGTCTGGTATCAATAATCCATTTTCTTTCCTTGAGCATAATGAGATATCCTGCCCGGATCAGCGACCGCATCGACTGGTGAAACTGAAAGATAACTGCCGGATCTTCATGGATCCAACTATTCCTCTTTACCGCATAATTCATAATGTTGCTGAGCCTTTCCTTGGAAACATCCAGCTCATTGAACTGAAAAAATATCTCCATAAGCTGTAATCCTGATTGCTTCTTAGGCACTGCCCAACATGGCGACTCAAAGTCTGTTCTGGTCTTTTTCATGGGTTTGTATTTTTGTGATAAGTTTCTGTTCATACTTTGTCATTCCGCAGGAATAATTTTAAAACACTTTAGCCCACTTAAGAAAGGTTACTATCTTACTGCATCAGTAAGTAGACTTTAGAAGAAAATCAAAGATTTTCATAAAACTTAGGTGTACTTCATATCCCAAAAGCTGGAAACTTAAAATAACTAAAGTGTTTAAAAAACTTTTCTGCCTTTTAACTTCATTGAATCTTCGATTTTTGTTTTACATAAAAAGCTTTAAACAAGCTTAGTTGTAAAAAGGGAGGAAGCCCTGCTAATGCCGGACTTCCCGCCCTACAAGACAAAAAAATAAAAACTTATGATAGAATTTGTGTTTTTCAGAAAGCCCTTAGGCCGCAACGGGTTGTACACTCCATTGTAACATACATGATACTTGATGGGGTAAAGCGGGCTTAGAAAAGATGATTGTAGAAAAGCTGAACAGCATGAAATAAAAACGGCATGGGACTCTACAATATCCGCCCTAGGTACTGGTATACCGTGTACACAGATAAGAGAGCCCACGCCTAGGTCGTGAGCCAACTTACTTATCCTCTCGTGTACTAAAATTACCAGTTTTGGGGCGAGATTCTAAGCAATAGCTTCTATATTTCTTTGAAGTATCGCAAAATTACTTTAATAAGTAATCTTTTCCAAATATATATAAAATCACATTGTAAACCAAATGGATTACAAAAGTTTTTATCAAATATTCTAAAATTGTTGAATGAGCAGCCTTAGCAAAGACGATATTGAACTTAGAAATAAGATAACTCAAAGATTAATTAATCTGAGAAAGTCTACCGGATTGAATCAAAGTGATTTCGCCAAACTTCATGATATCGACAGACAACAAGTAAACAGATGGGAAAGTTTTGAAAGTGAACGAGGTGTTACCATTTACACCATAAATAGATTCTGTATACTTTTAAAAATTACATTACAAGATTTTTTTAATGATCCATTATTCAAATAAATCCTGACGAGAGTTGGGATTTTTTTATGCTGAAATTTTCGAAATTTTTAAGCAATTCCGTGAAAATACTGATTGAAAATTTTAAGGAGGATTTTATTTTTGGTATTTACGGGAAGCCATAATAGAAGAAACAGTTAAGCTCCTATATTTGGATTTTCTAAACTAATATAAAACTAATGCCAAAATTTAACATTTATAAAATTAATATTGCTAATAGACAAGCACTTATTAATAAGCTCCATTCAGTTAATATGGAACAAACCGGCAACCTTGAAATAAACGGTTATCAATTAGATTTTTATCTATCCACAAACCCCGACTCAGTAGAAATATGGTGGACTGATCTCTACAGTAGATTTATTCAAAATAACCCTAGACCTGAAAATTTGATTTATTATGCATGCCTATTATTATATAGAGATGAAATATGTTATGCTATTAGTTTAGGTAAAACTCACTTTTATCTGAAAGACTTCTGTGACTCAGAATTTGGAATTAATTTAGCAGAACGTATAATTGACGTAGAAAATCTTAGATTAAAAAATTCTAAATTTTATAAATCAAAAAAAAATAAAACTATTACGTCTTTCTCAAATAATACAGCATTAGATTATGATAGTGGGGAATCTCTTCACTTTTTGAAATCTAAAACTATTGATTCATTGCAATGGGGAAATATTGCCAGCTTTGGTCATTCTGTCCAATTAAATTTAGACATTAATATCAATGACTTACCATCCTTAATCAATCGAATAGAAAATAAGTTACAAGAACCTGTTTTAGCAAACTTTCCAAAGGCTGAGTCAATTAAAGATCATGTTGAAATAGAAAGGTTAGATGCAATGATTTCAAATGCAATTATTAGTAATGACCCAAATGTTGGAAATGAAGAGTTTGATTTATCAGGAATTGATTTTATTTTTACTGATAATACTCTTTTCCAATTTAAATTAAAAGGAACAAATATTGAGAGTGAAATATACTTGGATTTATCTATTGAAAATCTTAAAGAATTTATTTTAAACAATCATATTGACTTGCATCAAAATTTAAATGATATTCAAGTTAAGTTTTTAAGAGAAGAAGGTAGAAATTTTACAAAGACTGTAAAAACGATTTTACAATATATCACAGACGAACGGGAAACTTTAATTGATGGTAAATGGCATAAGTTCAATCAATCTTATATTAATCTACTGAATGATAAAGTGAAAAAAATTTTACTAAATTATGATCCTTCAATGAATTATAATGCAAATATTGAAGAAGATGTTTTTAATAACCAAAGAGAAGCAGAAGGATACAAAAATCTTCACACTGAAAACATTATGCTAGCGAGAAGATATAAAGTTGAAAAAATGGACCTATATAAAGATGATACTTTGTTCTTTGTTAAAAAAGGTACTCCAAAGACATTAAATTATGTAATTGACCAAGCTATGAACACATTACAACTTCTCAAAAACAATGAATTTATAATTGAAGAAAATGGAGAAGAAATGGGCGTAAAAAAAATATGTTTATGGTTTTTAATTGATAGAGTTACTAATGTGAATACTTTAGCAGATTTCAATTCACTAATTTTTATAATGAAACTAAATAATTTATATAAAGAAGTTGTAGACTCCAGTTTATTGTTAGAATGCAATATTAATTATTATAATAGGGCTTAACATACAGGATTCCAAATGTAATACAACTCATTATTAAAAGTTATAAAATTATTTAATATTATAATTTTATTCAATGGAAAACGAAATGGTAAAAAAGAGGTATTAAAAATCTTAAAAGAAAATATTGCCTCAAAATTAGGAACAACAGAAAATAATAAAGGTAATTATACGCTAGTTTACACTAGCTTGTTAAAAATAAAAGAGGGCTAAAATTAATTAGTCCTCTTTATTGATTAATTCATAATCCGTTATATATCTTTTTATTTCTTCTGATTTAACAGTTGTTTCAGGATAGTATAATGTCTTTATAGTAAATTTATAATTCTCTTTCCCAATATTTACATAATCATTTTTTATCTTTTCGAGTATTGATGTTTCAAATTTCCCCCTTATTGAAATATCTTCACTAGGAGCATAAATCTTAAAAGAAGGTTCTTTTGAATCAATATCAATCTCTCTAAATATACCTTCAATAATTTCGATATCTTCAATCACATCAAATGACTCATCAATAATAGCCTTAGCTATTTTAGCTTTATTTTCATCTAATATGGCATACTTAACTTCTTTCGTAATAGGATTGGCATAGGCGGTGTTAAGAGTAGCCTTGTTATCTATTATTGTTTTAATAATTAATGAATATTCCTTTATGTATTTTGTATCTTTAGTAGAATTGATGACTTTTTTAAAATCTTCTTGATTTTGAGCATTTAATAAATCTATCATTGTATTAATTGCAATATCTTCTTTTTCTAAAAATAAATCATTAGAATAATTAATCTCAATAGTAATACCTAATGATGCTTGTCTCAAGTTTGAGAAAGCAAGATATTTATCAGCATTTCTGCTATCAAAACCTACTAAATTTTTAATTATATCAACTAAAGGTGTAAATACTTTAAAAAAAGCATAAGGTTTTATAGATGACTTTAAATTTTCACTTTGCAAATAAAAATCAAATATTAAATTTTGTTTTTTCTCTGAGTAATTTAAGATATACGTATCACTTAATTCAACTTCTTTTATTGAATAGTCAAAATTATAATTATACCAATCAGGCACTAAATCATATTCAGCAATATTATTTGCAGGGATAAGAAAAGCATTTAATGTATCACCTGTATGTAAATCATAATCTATAACATATACTGAACCATTTTCTGGTTTTGAAAAAGCTTGATAAACTGATATCTTATTTTCAAAAAGATTCTGAAGTTTTTCTTTACTTATCTGAAGGTAAGACCTTGTTTCAACATCAGCTTCTCCATTAGAATATGTCAAATAACTTAAATAAAAATTCCCTATTTCATCTTGCTCAAGTAATAATATAGGCTCTTCTGAAAAATCAAAAGCCTCTACCACACTTAATTTAAGTGGAAATTCAGGAATATTATATTTAGAATTAATTATCATTATATTCTACAATGTTTAGTGTATTGTTACTTTCAAAATTTGCATTTTCATAAAACCACGTACTTATATGCCCATCATTTTTATTCAAGTCAGACTTACCATGTTCTTTAACTAAATTATATTTAGCAATATAATTTCCTATCTGATTTCCTCTTTTAATCGATGCTTTTATGGCAACTTTTGCATTTTCCAAAGTATTATAAAAAGATATTGCATAAGCCTTACATAATTTTTGATACCTTACATTTTCAGGGTAAAGTTTTGCATATATTATAAAATCGTCATCACATGGAGTATCAGATTTTGTTACTCTATATACCTCGGATTCCAAATCAACGGCTTTATCAGTAGGACATTTATCAGGAAGTTGTTCTTTCCACATAGTGCTTATTAATATATAATTTGGGATACAAATAATTACAAGGCTTTAAATATATAAAATATTCACTATATAAGATATGTAAATTTAAAAACTAAAAAAGTAATACACAAAAATGTTAATTTTCAGATTAAGATTCTTTATCTTTTTTCTTGGGTTTAAAGTTTAAAACCTTTTTCATATTCAAATCGAATTCCACTAATTTTAGCACATGTCTGCCATCAACTAAAGGAATATTGTCAATGTAAATTATTTCAGTTCCATCGAATGCAAAGTATTCATAATTCTCCCCGCTCTCCGAAGTCTCCTGACTTTGGAGCAAACTTAAAGGAAATAATCCTCTTACTTACTACCTCAAAGTCGGGAGACTTTCCACAGTAAAAGGTAATAGATCTAATTTATTTTTAACTACTGACACACTGCTGTCACGTTGCTACTGTAAGTTTGCATCATTAATTAATCTTTAAAAGAATAAAAAATGACAAACGAAATTAGCTCAGTATTTAAGTCAACCCATTTTCCCAACCCCACTCTTATTTCAGTCAATGGTGTAGAACTGGAAGTGTTTGAAGCAGGTAAAGAGAATGCTGGAAAACCTATTGTACTCTGCCACGGCTTTCCGGAACATGCTTTTTCCTGGCGTCATCAGGTGCCGGCATTGGTTGCAGCTGGGATCATGTGATCATTCCCAATCAGAGAGGTTATGGCAACTCATCCCGCCCGATCGAAGTCACTGAATATGATATTGTACACCTGACAGGTGACCTGGTCGCACTACTCGATTACTTTGGATATGAAGATGCTACTTTTATTGGTCACGATTGGGGAGCCAATGTTGTTTGGAACCTGGCACTATTGCATCCTGAGAGGGTAAATAAAATAATAAATCTGGCTTTGCCTTACCAAGAGCGCGGAGAACAACCATGGATTGAGTTGATGGAAGCCATATTTGGAGGAGACTTCTATTTTGTTCACTTCAATCGACAGCCAGGAGTAGCAGATGCTATAATGAATGAAAACACCTCTCAGTTCCTCCATAACATATTCCGCAAAAATGTCCCTCCAGCACCACCAGAGCCCGGAATGCTAATGATGAATCTTGCAAGAGCAGAAAATCCACTGGGGGAACCCTTAATGGGAGACAACGAACTATCTGTATTTGTTTCTGCTTTCGAATCATCAGGGTTTACAGGAAGTATAAATTGGTACAGAAACCTTGATAGAAACTGGCACTTAATGGCTGACGTACTCCCAATCATTCATCAAACAACTCTTATGATATATGGTGAACAGGACACGATTCCCAAATCTGAAAACCTAAAAAATATCGTTCCTAATCTGGATATTGTGAGTCTGGATTGTGGCCATTGGATTCAACAAGAAAAGCCAGAAGAAACTACCCAATCAATTTTAAAGTGGCTAGAACAACAGAATGCTTAACAAGGAAGTAGAAACATATAGTCCTCAAAGCCAAACAGGTTGGAACAATGGTTGGGAAAAACCACCGACCCGCTCTCCGAAGTCTCCTGACTTTGGAGCATATTTTACAAAACATTTTTAGTGGGATAGCTCAAAGTCAGGAGACTTTGCGCAGCTGGGACAAATATACACTTATTTCCAAAACACAAATTATGGTTTCCCGTAACCTTATTTAAAATGGTCTTATAATATTTCTACTCTCAAAATTGAAATGCTTAGGAAATTTTATTTCAAACAAATAATTAAAACTCGCTCTTATCTCCTCACAAGAACCACAAAATTCCTTAAAAACCTCACTACAAGAGCTGTAGGCCGTTCCAAAGAGCCTCTAGGTACTTCCCTAACCCCCTCCAGGGTCTTCCCAAGGGGCTATACCCCCTTAAGGAACGGCCTCTACCCCCTTACCTAAGGGGGTAGAACCACTTGTATAACGGGCTAGAGACACTTACCCAACGGGCTTCAGGCCGTTCTGCAAGGGGTATCACCCCTTATCCATACCCGATACAATATGTACACATTGTACACAATTGGGTGCAATTTGCATATTATGTGCAGTTATGGGTTTCCATAGTGCAGGACTCCATAAATGATTTACTTTTATCCTGTGATAGAAATCACACAAAAAAGAATTAATTATTATATTTACAAAAACACAAATGCTTATGAAGACAAATCTAGTCTGCGGACTTTTATTGTTAGGCATGCTTACTGTTTCCCTCAATTCCTGTAGGACAGATGAGATGCTGACAACCACAGAACAAACCCAAAAGGAAAAAATCGCCTTTTTTGAACGCTTTGAAAAGGAAAAGAGTCTTTCCAAAGATGCTGCATCCAATAACTATGCACTCCCCTTTGGAAACTCCATGTTAGCCTACTTTAATAATTATCCGGAAAAGAAAACCGAACTGGAAAATAAGTATGGAATAGTTGATTTGAGGGTTTCCTCACAGGATATGGATTTGGAGAATGGCAGAAAGCTATTAATGTTCCCCATGCTTACAAATGGAAAAGTAACAGCCGTAATAGGCGGTGTGATTAATGAAGAAAGAGACTTTCTTTACTTTGATGTTTATAAGGATGGACATCCTGATCGTGATTATCTTATCCAGACTTTTCAGGAACATTATAATTCCCTTTCACTGGGTAGGACTATTGATGTAGGGGAAGTTGTTATTATTGTAAAAAAACCAGAACTAACAAAGCCTGATCCGTGGGATGATTTGGGTGGTGATGGTGGTCATGACATGGATGGTGGAAATGGTGACTATGGAGACGGTAGTGGAAGCAGTGGAAGTTCTGGCACACCTAACACGAATCCTCCAACCGATCCATGTGCAAAAATGAAAAGCCAAAATACACCTGAATTTCAATCTAAAGTTGGTGTATTGGAAACTAATCTAGATGAGAAAAAAGAAACGGGTTGGGTTGAAAAAAAAGATGGAACTTTTGAATATAAAGACACTGCATCTACAAATAATGACTCAAATTCTCTATCATTAGGTGACCCAACAAAAGATATGAAAGGTTATATGCATACACATGTCAATGATTTTCTAGATGACGATGGAGGTATGCGAAAAGGGTTTAAAATATTTTCTCCGGCAGATGTTATATATTTTAACCAGATGGTAGCTCTAGCACAGCAAAATGGTACGCCTTTAGATGACATCTATGCTATTATGGTTTCAGGTAAAGGAAATTATCAGATTAGATTTACAGGAAATAGCAATCAGATTAAAACTTTATATGCGAATACAAAAACAGAGTACAATGATATGTATAAAGAATACTTTAAAGTGAATAAAGATAGGTCAGATGAAATGAATTTTTTAAAGTTTATTGAAGAGATGATGTACGTAAAGGGTGTAACCCTTGTAAAAATAAATAGTGATGGTACAACTGTGAAAAAAAATCTAAATTCAACAAAAACTGATGTGTCTGAGACACCTTGTCAATAATAAAAAATACTACTATGAAATATATAATAACTTTTGTTTTATATCTCGGGACTTTTTTTTGCAATGCACAAACAATCACCCTGAAACAATTATCAGAATGCCAAGATGACCTATATCCATGCCCCAATTATACAAATGTAAAGGATAATACCAATCTATTAGGGAAATTTGTTGGAACTTGGAAAGGAACTTCTGTAGATGGAAGAACTTACGAATTTCGATTTACCAAGATAGAAGATTATGGAGGTTGGCTTAATGAAAAATTTTGGGATATTTTAGTAGCGAGAATGACTATTAAAAAAAGTGATGGATCAATATTAGAAAGTACAATGAGTGTTTCTGATGCCAACACTCATTTTAGAGGTTACTACTTTGATAAAAGTTTAACCAAGTATTTGCTGTATTATTCAGGAAATGCAGAATGTAATGATAAAGGAGATGTCTATATATCTTTCCCTGATCCTAATAATTTAAATCAAATGAGGCTTATTTTTATGCAAGACAGAGATATTATAGCCAGTTGTCCAAGTGGATATAAAACACTAATGCCAGATGGAAAAGCTATAATGCTTACAAAACAATAACAAAAAATCCCAGTTCAGGCTGGGATTTTCTATTTCATCAAGAATGCTTCGATTATTGTTCCACGTCTTTCAATTTCTGCCGAAGCATGGTATTTTCATCACGCAATTGGGCTACAATTCTTTTATGTAGATTGATTTCATCGTTAAGGAGCTATACTTTATTCTCATAAAGTTCGGTGACTCCGATGTTTTTTATCTTATTGATACATTTCAAGACTACTATGACTCCAAGACAGTTTCCAGAAATAGCAACAACCCTATTGACGTAGGAGAAGTGATCATCAGAGTAACAAGACCGGTAAGGCTGACGATGTATGACGGATGGGCCGGAAATGGTGGCCCTGGTAATGGCGGACATGACATGGGTGGTGGCCCTGGTGATTATGGGGGGGGGGAAGTGGAAACAACCCGAATACACCCAATACTACAAATCCTTGTGAAAAAATGAAAGCAGAAAATCAGAGCAAAGCTTTCAAAGATAAGGTTGCAGATATTGACAAGAAAGAAAAGTTTGATAAGGATAAGGAATCTGGTTTTGTTGCTGCATACGGGCCAAATACAAATTATGAACCTTTAGCAAATAATAATGATAACCTAAAAATGCCAGAGGGAAATAAGTACTTTGGATTTATGCATGCTCATTTGGATAGTAAAGATGGTATTGTTAAAATTTTTTCACCTGCTGACATTTTCACTTTCCTCACAACTTGTGTAAGAAATGCTGAATCTAAGGGATCAATGTCAGATGCATATGCAATGGTTATTACCCCCGATAAGCTGAGTATGTATTAGCCCTAAACAAATCGAAAACTTAACTGAAATTTATTCTGATAAAATGGGTAATCCGAATATGTCTAGGGAGGGCTTGCAAAAAGAATTTCTTAAGTTTATGGAAAAGAGCATGAAAATTGATGGTGCCAAGCTATACGAGCAGGATAGCGATGGCAAGACTTCCGAGGTAAAAAAAGACGGACCAAAGGTCGATTGTCCTAAATAATATAATATAAAAAAATTATGAAAAAAATAGTTATTATACTTTTACTAGCCTGTGTAAATTTAATATTTGCGCAACAAGTTTTTCCATTAAATACACCTAAGGTTGATACTCCAAATGGAGCCTATTATAAGGATTTGGATGGAGAACTTAACCAATATGTAGGAACATGGAAAGGAAATTGGGAGGGAAAAATATTGTTTTTAGAATTGAGAAAAGTTAAAAAAAAATATCCATTAATTGATGGAAACTATTTTACGGATAAGATAGTAGGAGAACGCAAGATTATATCATCTAGTGGAATGGTAGAAGTTGATAGAATTGCTAATTTCGATGAAATCTCATCTGAATTTTCAGGTATGTTTGGACAAAAGAAAGACTATTCTCAGAAGTTTCTTCTATTCCAACCCAAGGATATGTGTAATAAAACCGCTAATATAAATATTAACTTTATCAATGTACAAAAAACCCAGATGCGATTAGAGTTTAAATATAATCCAAATGGTATTAATGAATCTTGCAAATACTATAACGACATTATGGTAGAGGGAAAAAGTTTTCCAATGAATTTTCCAAAAGACATCGTTCTAACAAAACAATAATTAACATTTTAACTACATAAAAAAAGCGCTCTAATTGAGCGCTTTTTTTATGTAGTTAGCTTATAGAGCATACTACCCCCGCTCTCCGAAGTCTCCTGACTTTGGAGCAAACTTAAAGGAAATAATCCTCTTACTTACTAGCTCAAAGTCAGGAGACTTTGCGCAGCGGAAACTAAACCTTATCAAAAATAATAAAACACAATATTTAAAAAATGATGAATAACAATCATTTCTCTTTATCACTTATATCCTATTTTTGTAAAAAAACTAATGGACAAATTAAGTTTTCTGGAAGTTATTGCTGCGATTGCTGTTTTTGTATCGCTGCTGCTTTCTGTTTTTTTATTAACGGTAAAAACAGAAAGAAAACTGGAAAACAGATTATTTGCAGCATTCCTTATCATTAATGCCATTGATATCAGCGGAATTTTTATGCATCTTTTTGTGGATAGCTACAATCTGAAAGCTTTCAAAATATCTGCGTATTTATTGGTCATGCCTCTGTTCTATCTGTATGTAAATGCTGTTTGCTATTCTAATTTCACCTTAAAAAGAAAGCATTTGCTGCATCTTGTTCCTTTTGTTGTGGCCAATTTAATGTTGGTTCCAAGACTTTATCTGGCAGAAGGTGCTGCAAAAGAAGACTTCTTTACAACGATGTGGAACTCGCCTGAAATGTTTGTGTATCAACTTATCGGGGAGCTGCAGTTTTTCTTTTATATCGTTGGCGTATTTATGATACTCAAAAAATACAAGAAGATTTATCTTGAAAACTACACCAATCCCAACACCCTGTTATACCAATGGCTGTTTCAGCTTACCCTCATTTTCTTATTCATCCATCTCTGTATTATTTTTAAAAACATCATCCGATATACCGCATACAACGATCTGTTTATTTGGCTTCATATTCTGGCAGGAACTTCCTTTTTACTGGCTGCCTGTTGGTTTATCTTAAAGGCATTAAATTATCCTGAGCTTTTTCGCAGAATTGATTCTACCTTACAACCGACAAAAGATTTTGCTGAAACGCTGGAAACTGAAAATACAACTGACGAAACAAAAAGCATTCAGATCGAACAGCTTAAAAAATTCATGACTGAAAAAGAACCTTTTTTAGAACCTTCATTAACGATTCAGGAATTGGCAGATCAGGTGAATATTCCGGTTCGTGAATTGTCTGTATTAATAAACCATCACCTCAATCAGCACTTTTTTGATTTCGTGAATGAATACCGCGTTAAAAAAGCAATGACGATTCTGAAAGATCCTACAAAAAAAGAATATACGGTGCTTGAAATCTTATATGAAGTGGGTTTCAATTCAAAATCTTCTTTTCATACTTCATTTAAAAAATATACGAACCAAACACCAACCGCGTTCAGAAATAGCTGATAATTAAACCATTGTAAATAATCGAACTTTGGATTGCAGATAATAGGACTCATTTTAACCAATAAAATGAGTCCGACTTTTTTATACGGACTTTTTTCAAGACTCTCTACAGCATATTTGCATCAGAATATCAAATTAAAATTCTGACCATGAAATATGTAATCCCTATTTTATTTTTTGCCTTACTTGGATGTAAAAGTGTTCACCCAATCGGTACACAAAATGTTGAACATGCCATTACAAAAAATGCTCTTCAGTTATTGAAGGACAAAAGATTTCATTCTGTTTCCGTTGCAGTGCTTAAAGATGGAACATCCACCATCAAACATTTTGGAGAACTAACGATTGGAAAAGGAAACACACCCAACGACTCCACTCTGTATGAACTAGCTTCTGTTACGAAAACCTTTACAGGATATATCGCCGCTAAAGCTGTACTTGACAAAAAAATACATTTGGAGGATGATATCAGAATCTATCTTAGCGAACCTTATCCTAATTTAGCATTTAAAGGGGAACCTGTCAGAATCAAACACCTCATCACCCATACCAGTGGATTTCCCAATTTTCCCATAAAAAGCGAAAATAAAAAGGCTTTTCTGGAGGGATTAAAACTCATCAACATTGAAACGAAGCCCGGAGAAAGATATTCCTATTCAAACACGGCTCCGGAACTGACTGCCTATATCCTTGAAAAAGTGTATCAAAAATCCTTTGAGGAACTGGTCATTGAGTTTATTTTGAAACCCAATAACATGAACCAAACTAAGTTTACCCTCACTGAAAATGACAGAACAAGACTGGTAAAAGGCTATAACGATAAAAACGAGCTAATGCCTAACTTCAACAGAACTTTATGGGGCGGAATTTCAGGATTGCATTCTACCACTACGGATTTGGTAAAATATATGAAGTTGCAGCTTGACCCATGCAATCCTATTGTCAACGAATCTCATAAAAAATTATATCAAGAAGGTTCTGATTTTTGGGAAGGCTACCATTGGTACATCATAGAAAATGGTAACAAATTAATCTATAGACATCACGGAGGCATCTACGGAATGCAGAATTGGTTTGTGATTGATCCTAAACAAAATATAGGAATATCCATATTGACAAATACCAGCTTTAATGAAACAGGAGAAATTCTAGAAAAAGTAGTTGATACCCTGTATGAGGACATAATGAAAACTAAGAAATAAACAATCATCGGGATTGATATCAATCCGTTTTATCAATTCCTATGAAAGAAGTATATTTAAACAATAATTCCCAGGATATACCAAAACAAATCTTTACAACCACTTTTATAAAAAATTGATCTATACAACACTTTTAAATATTGCGATTTTCCAGGGAATCATCTTAGGCGTAGTTATTTTAAAATCTTCCTTATTCAATAGTAATTCAAATAAGTATTTAGCCTACTTACTATTTGCACTTTCCATGGTTTTACTGAATTATGTTTTTGAAATTGAAGGTGCATTTAAGTCCTATCCTTTGCTCTGTTTTCTGGATTATATTGAGTGGATATTTTTACTCCCCGTCTTCATCTTCCTGTTTATCATAAACCGAATTGATGATACCGTAAAGAACAGACAAAGAACTTATTTGTATTACATTCCGTTTGTCTACTCCTCCACTTTTACTATTATATACCAGCTTAATGATATTTTAGGAATTTATAAAATCTCAGGTTCAGGCATTTTCATAATCAATATACTTAGACTGATTCAGCTTTTATTTGCCTTTATCATCATCCTGTTTCCACCTTTTTACTCTTATTTCATGATAAGGTACCTAAAAGACCCAAAAGAGAAAAAATGGGTAATTACCTTATTAACTACGCTCTATTTATTATTATCTACCTGGCTGATTACGTATATGACAGGCTTCTTTTTTGGAATAGACATTTCCTCTACCATGAGTGGGCTGGCTTTATCGGCAACATTTATCATGCACTGGACCGCCTATATAGGTATTTACAGATATAAATTGGCCAAAAACAAAGAGGCTGTCTACCATTTACTAAATCACGATTCAGCTATTCCGTATCCCAATCTGAAAATTGCAGAAAATAGTACGCCACAAGAATATAAGGAAACGATCACCGCAGATAATCTTTATTTTCAAAAACTGGAACTTCTTTGCAAAGATGATCACATGTATACCGACAGTACCTTAAACAGAGAAAAAGTAGCTGAAAAACTGGGCATAAGTGCGGGATATCTTTCACAAATTGTAAACACGATTACAGGAGACAACTTTGCCCACTATATCAATCAATATCGGGTGGAAGCGGTGAAGGAAATGATATCAGATCCGGAATACGAAAACTATACTTTGCTGACGATGGGATTAGAAGCCGGGTTCACATCAAAAACGACTTTTTATAAAGCCTTTAAAAAAGTTACCGGTCAGACCCCCAATGAGTATAAAAATACCAGTAAATAAGTGCCATTTTCTCCATTTTTAAGCTTTTGAAACCTGTTCTAACTTGAATTATTTGAGTTTTGCATTTAAATAATTCAAATTAACTTTTTTATGAAAAAGAACTTTTTATTAGCAATGATGCTGTTTGCTTTTTATTCTGTGAATGCTCAAAAAAACGAAACCAATGGAGATTCATATGAGAAAAAAAATGAAATTAAACTGAATCTTATTGCGCCTTTATCCGGTGCTGTGGAAGCAGGCTTTGAACGACACCTCAACAAAAATTCGTCACTGGGGATCTCTGCATTTATTGTTTATGATAATACAAAAGAAGAAGATATGAATTACTTCATCTCCCCCTATTACAGATATTATTTTGGAAAGAAATATGCTTCCGGCTTTTTCGTTGAAGGATTTGGAATGTTCACTTCCATTGATGGAAAAAAGATATATGCGGCAGACAATGTGACATTCACTGAAAATAAAGATGTGTATGATCTTGCATTAGGTGCGGGGCTGGGCTACAAACTGGTGACAAAGAAAGGATTTGTTTTCGAAGCCAATACAGCCTATGGAAGACTTATTTTTAATGCAGACAAAACAGATCACGATCAGGTTATAAAGCTAGGATTGAGTGTTGGCTACCGATTTTAATATCAACTCTATCTAAAACATAACAAGGGTATTGTTGGCAATGGATAAAGTACAAAACTGAAGAATGAATAAAATCCTGACGAGAGTTGGGATTTTTTTGTTTTCCCAACCTGCCAACTGGTTTTTATTTATCTTTGTTACAAACCTAAAATTTCTCAATCATGAAGTTAGAATTATATCAGATAGATGCGTTTACAGAAGAAATTTTCTATGGAAATCCTGCATGTGTTGTTCCGTTAAAAAGCTGGTTACCCGATGAGGTCCTCTTAAAAATAGCCCGTGAAAATGCGGTAGCAGAAACAGCATTCTTTATTGATAATGGCAGTACCATTCATCTGAGATGGTTTACGCCTGAAATAGAGATGGATCTATGTGGGCATGCTACCCTTGCCACTGCGCATTGCTTAGCGTCCATCTTAAACTACCAGAACAGCAGAATCGTTTTTGAAACCAAAAGCGGTGAATTAACAGTAGATTTAAAAGATGGATTTTATTATATGGATTTCCCGTCGAGAATGCCTGAAGCATCTACGCTGCCTGATCCTATAGCCAAGTCTCTCAATATACAGCCTAAAGAAGTCTTCAAATCCAGAGATTATGTTCTGGTATACGAGTCTGAAGAAGACATCAGAAAAATCAAAATTGAAAGATCTGTTTTTGACCTTATCAATCTGGATCCGGGAGGAGTTGTTGTAACAGCAGCAGGTACAGACAGTGATTTTGTTTCAAGATATTTTACCCCACAGTCCTCAATTCTTGAAGATCCTGTAACCGGCTCTGCCCACTGCTCACTTATCCCATTCTGGTCATCAAGATTAGGAAAAGACAAGCTTTTTGCCCGCCAGCTATCAGAAAGAGGCGGCCAGCTTTATGGTGAAAACAAAGGTGAAAGAGTGATTGTGGCAGGTAAAGCCCAAACCTATTCTATGGGCTATCTATGGATAGAATAGCCTTATTTTAATCAATTTATATAGCTTAAAAAATATAAAATCAGAATAGATGAGTTTCTATTCTGATTTTTATTTGATGAGCAAACACATCAATCCTTTTTCAGGACGAATCATCAAAATAAATTAAAAAGCATTTACTTCAAAATTGTGCTTACTTTTAATTGTGCTTTTTAAAAAAAGTTTTCATCGCATTATAATATATTTCTGGTGCTTCAAATGGGGTATTATGTGAGGCATTCTTTACGTATAATAGCTCTTTATCCTTTTTGGGAACATTTTTAAGGGCATTATAAATTGTTCTTCCCTGCTCAACTCCGATGGCATAATCATATTCTCCCTGGATAATTAATACTGGTTTTTTGATTACGTCCATTTTATCTACTATATTCAGATTGTTGTAAGATTCTGTATTCATAAAAACTTCGTTGATATATTCAAGCTTTTCGATGGCTTTCTCAAGGAGTTCAGGCGTATATTTCACCCTCGCAAAAAAAGCTGGGTCGTTTAATAATTTTGCTTTTTTCTCTTTCAATTCCGGCCTGGCCCAATAAACATCAAAGCCTAAATCTTTTGGAAACTCATATCTTACCTTATTCATATTGTGGAAAAAATCTTTAAATCCACTTGTTTCAATCTCATCTAATTTTGTTAGAATTTCTGTATATCTTTTTTTCTTTACAGTATCGTTTGTTTTCTTTAGAAGATCATTCGCCAATTGACGTTCATGAGAAATTAAAGCGAAATTTCTTTGCGGGCTATCTACAAATCCAGAGCTGCTAATAAATGAATTAATCTTTTCCTGATGTTTTAGCAAATACAAAAAACCATATGTTCCACCCCACGATGTACCTAAAAGATTGATTTTTTTGTTAGGATATTTATCTTTTATATAATTGACAACATCATCTAAATCTTTCACAAATTGATCCGTTGTAAGCATTGATTTGTCTTTGAATTCATCCGATAAGCCTCCTCCTCTTTGGTCAAAGTAAACGACTAAATAATCTTTTTCAAAGACATCTCTATAAAACTCATGGTCTATAGAAAAAGCACCCGGGCCTCCATGCAATGCTATAATGACAGGTTTTTCAGAATTACCAATAACGCGTGTATAAAGCTTTGATTGGTCAACTGGTATAAAAAATTCGGTATCTATCTGAGGATCTACTGTTTGTTTTTGTGCTTTACAAAGATGAATAGCTGCAATAAAAACTGCAGTGAAACAAAGTAGTATATTTTTCATGATTATTTATTTTCGGGTGTATTAGGTAAATTGGTAATCAGCTCATTTTTACAAGCGACCAAATATACCTCATTTGGGTTCAAAATCAATTGTCCCAATAAACAAAAATCGAAAGTACTCAAAAGGATCTTAAAAATAGGGGTACCTCTATATCAACTTTACTTCAAATTGTAGTCATAAGCCAAGAAGTTGAACATCTGTTTTTAAATATTTAATTGACTACTTTAATGCTTAACCCGAGGTTTAGAATCGTACATTACAGGATCTTCACGGTTATCCATAAAAATACCAATTCATTAAAATTTACCTTCTATGTCAATCTGATTGCCGAAGAATAATTTATCTAAAGTTTTTAACGATTTTTCTACTTAAAAGACATATCCAAAACCAATTGTAAAATAGATCGGTCTCATTCCAAAAGTAATGGTTTTAAAATCGGACTTAAATATATCATTAAACCCAAAGCTTAAATTTGAAAATACATTAAGGTGTCTTGAAGCATTCCATGTACCTCCAACTTCCACTCCGTATATAAAGTTTCTCAAATTATTTGAAAAATCGTACGTAGCGGTTTGATCTCCACTAAAAACCACTTTATCACCGGTAGGTCCGCCTTCTCGAAGATAGCCTTCATATACATACCCTGAAAAATCCTTTTCTAAAAGTAAAGACCAGAAAGTTCCAAGAGAAATACTCCATTTATTATTTATTCCATACACTGCCGATATAGGAACTGTTAAGTAAGAATTGACAACTTGAGTGGAAACCCCACCAGTCCAATTACCCGCAACACGCTCTCCGTTATCACCAATAATCTCCATACTATAATTTTTGACCTGTGCATCCGTTTCCATCCCTTTGTTTTCAAGCCTGATCCCACTTCTGATTCCCCAAGATTTTCTTTCTTTCCCAAACCAATAGGTTGCATTCCCCTCAATACTAAAGTTGAGCTTCGGATTGAAATTATTAATCTTTCTAATTTCGGCAGGCAAAGGCAATGGGCTAAAGCCTCCTATATTAATACCCGTCCTGATTTGATAAACAATGCTATCCCGATGCCCCTTATCACGATCTATTACAATTTCCTGTGCCTTTAAAGCGATCAGGTTTCCTAAGAAGAACATGAGAAAAGCTATAAATTTTAACTTGATCATTCTGTTTATTTTATTCATGCGCTATTTCTATTTCGTCAATAAGAAGCGTACTTTCTTCGGCTCCGGCAAATAGATCCCCATCAATGCTAGAAGTAAATACTATGGTTAAACTATATTTTCCATCTTTCAATTTCTGCTCATCAATAACCGAGTTGTTATTAAAGGCAAAAGGAACATGAAAGGGCGTCCATTGATCGGTTTCGATTGCCGCAGATGGAGAGATTCTCGCAATGGCCAAAATATTGGGATGGCTAAACTTATTGGTTCCATCTAAATATTTCAGATTATTATCCGTTTCAAAAAATATGGCATAGCAATCCCAAGAATCTTTCTTTCCCGGAATTATATTGTTTCCTTCCTTATATACATTGCCAGCTTTATACTTAAAATACCCCTTAAAAGCAGCGGGTACAAAATCTACCGGCATTCCTAAACGTAAACTTTTCAATGGATTGATAATAGAGTTGGCTAAATCAAATTCGCCCATAAAAATATTTCCGGCAGCCATTGGTTTGCCCATCGTAGCCCCAAGAGCACCAGTAGAACGTGTTGTAAGTTTTACTCCCTGCCCTACCTTACCATTCGCTAATCTGGCAGTTGGATAATAATCCGGCTGAGATCCGGCTCCTGTTAAACTAAAACCTGAATTACCACTTGCCCAGTCCATAATATTTTGATTATCCTGATTAACTTCATAGAAGACATCAAACTTATTATTTTCAAGACGTACATGCTCAAAACTATATTTTGACCCAACGGCATCATTTATATAGGAAACTTCATAGATCTTTTTGGACAGACCATCTTCAGAAGTAACGGTATAAAATTGAGGATTTGTAAAATCTAAAACGGTTCCGCTTTTCGGGAGAATTGTGGCACCGGGAGACAAGGTGAAAACAGGCGCCTGCACCGTTAAATCTGCAAAGGATTTGACAAATATCTGAATACGTTCATTTTGAATAACAGGATCTTTTTTAAGAATCTGACTGTCTACCGAACAAGATAAAATATCAGCTTCTGCATTAGGAAGCTCATCTTTTATGCATGACATGCATAGCAGGCTGATAAATACGGTTAAAAAAAGCGAAATAGATTTCATAGCATTTCAATAAAGTATAAGATGATCATTTTATTTAAGTTTTCGTCCAAATATTAGGAACAACAATCATACAAATCTAAATTAAATACCTATCACAAACACTTTTATTACAACATTATACATTCAACAACATATATAGTTGCAATAGATAGCACATGAACTGTATATATTTATAATTATTATTTTCAAGTACCTATATATACTCTATTTAATCTAGCAAGTACAACATATTTTTGAGAAAAAACAATGTACTCCTTTGTACTAATGTATAGATAAGGAAAAAAAATCAGAATAGAAACTCATCTACTCTGATTTACATTTGATTAGCAAACGTATCAATCCTTTTCAGGAATGGCTACAAGCTATCTGAAAAGACCTTGTTTTTTTCAGACCCAGCTTTTCCATTTTGGTTCTTCTTTTGATCCTGCGGATATACACATACACCACCCACCCAGGTTTCTGATACCGGAATGTTTCGCATCTTCATATATTGTTCAGATTGAGTCTTCAACGAAAGAGGATCTTGTTCCAATATCACAAAATCAGCAAAGTACCCTTCATTTAAGGATCCCACCCATTTATCTGCATAGCACTGCCATGCAGCATCATAGGTAACGGCAATCAAAGCCTGCTCAGGGGTAAGGCATTCGGCGCTATTTAAAACTTCAATGCTTGTTGTCTTCTTTTCCATGATTCTGGTAATGGATTGTTCCATCATTCTCAAAGGGCCTAATGGGCTTACCTCATTGTCGCTGTGAAGGGTAATTCTCATCCCTACCGCAAGCGTTGAACCACAAAGATCAAGCATCTGCGCCTTCTCACCGAATATTACTTTCTTAAAAGCATATCCCCAATACCCCACATGCCCGATAAGGAAGCTTGGAGAAACACCCATTTGAAGCATATTTGTAATTTGATCCGAAGTCAGAAGAGAACAATGCTCAATTCGGTTACGCAGTTCGGGACCTTTATATTGAGCAAGAGCACCTTGATAGGCATTAATGGCAAAAGTTACTGCCTGATCTCCATTGGCATGAACCATGAGCGGCCAGCCTTTGCCGGCTACCACCGTATTGATTAATGTATTATAGCTCGGTGGAATTGTATGGGCAGGAATACCCGCTTGTGGAAAATTAAATATCCCTGTATTATCAGCAGGATCACACAAGTACGGAGCACTCTGATAGCCTGTTAATCCTTGGTTAGAACCATCTGAAACTACTTTAACATGTCCGTAATAAACAGGTTTATAATCATCAGGTTCTGTATAAATACCCAGATTATCTGCATCTGCCTGACTGGAACAAATATAGGCCCCGCCCGTTCTCACCAATTCTGTATGAGTTTCAGAATAGAGTATCAAAAGTTTTTCAAAACCTTTATTCAATCCGGCATCGTACATAAAGGTAACCCCTCTGGAGTTTGCCAATTGAAATAGCTCTGTGAGATATTTATTAATATGTACACTCATTGCAATGATCTGTAGCATGACCACCTTCAATGCAGGCGTCATTTCCGGACTTTCCTGCAGCTGTCCTTTAGTTTCAAGAATATACTGATCTACCGTTTTATATTGTTTCTTTATTTCACTGCTGTTCTTGTATACAAGCTGTAAAGCCTTCGTGTTCAGGTAAAGCGTATGCATAGAAGCGCTTAGCAGCATGATAGGCTCAGTAGCATTAATACGGTCAAGTACCGTATTATCAATGGTCTGTAACTCTTTTGACCCATCAGTTTTTACAATAAAAGGCATTAATGACGGATCCAGTCCTCTTCCTAGAATAACATAGCCTGGGATTTTAGGAATGTTTTTGTTTATAATTGCTCCCACAGAAGTTAAATCGTATACAGGCTGTAGGTCCTGCCCATTAAAGGGGCTCACATCCAGCCAGTCAGACATCATTGCCGTAGGAACCATATGAACATGGGGCTCAATAAGGCCCGGAAGTAAAGTCTGAGTTCCTGTTAATTCTCTTTTTTGATGCTTTGGATGATGTTTGAGCATATACTTTGCTACCGTGTTTTTATCACCGGTTATCACAACTTTTCCATTTGCCATCCCAATAGATTCTACAGTATTTGTTGATCCGCCAATCATAGGACGGATGGTCCCTCCGCTTATCATCAGAGCCTGCGGTTTTGGACTGGACTTCTTTCCGAAAACGGATTTCATTTTTGCCAGATTTTCAGAACTGAAAAGCTCTTCTTTAAGAATTTCTAAAACAGGATTGTTGCAGGCACAGTGCGTACAACCGTGTGTGTGTTTGTGTAATTTTTCCATAAAAATGATTTGGTTTGATGGTATGTTTAATTTTAATTCTATCCGTATCTTTTTAATTGCAGATTGTCTTTATGCCCATAGCAAGATAAGCCTACGACCGAACAAGACAATTGTATTATTGAAATTAAAATAGGTTATTTTTAGCGAATTACATTTAAGTAAATATTTATATATAAATATTTTTCATTTATTTTCATGTATTAGTTTGGTTTATAAAAATAATAAAAATATTCTTTCAAACCACTTTTTTTCACTCAATATTGATTAATTTTTTTTGATCTAATATTTTAATTTACAGGATGTTCTCCATTGAATTCTCCGTCGCAGCATTTAACGAAGATCATTTCCTGACAAGAATGTTTCCGAAATCAGAAATCATATCCGTAAAATTTATCAATCTCATTCATTTTTTTCTAAAATAAGACGTTAAATATCAATTCCCGAAGTCTTTAAATGATTACATTAGCAAAGAATTAAAATGCGCTAAGATTTCTATGAAAAACATATTCTGTGTATTGCTTCTTTCGATGGTACAACCTGTACTGGCCCAAACTAAATTAGAAAAAGCAATTACCACTCTGGAGGATCATTACGAACAGGAGAAAGTATACTTACTTACCGACAAGTCACAATATGCAGCGGGTGACAAAATCTGGTTCAAAAGCTTTGTATTTGATGGCTATAATCGTTCTGCATTATCTACGACTCTATTTGTAGAATTGTATGATTCTGATAAAAAATTAATAGACTGGAGAACGATACTGCTCACCAATGGTGAGGGCAGCGGAGATTTTCAACTGAAAGAGAATCTTCCGGAGCAAGTTTATTTTGTAAGAGCCTATACGCCCTACATGACCAACTTCAATGAAGACTTCCAGATTGTTAAAAAGATTCCGGTGTACAATCCTAGCTCCACAGAATCCTTAGTGATTACCAAAAGTTCCGACTGGTCTGCCAAAGCCTTTCCGGAAGGGGGAACTTTCATCAACGGTATTCCTACAAAGTTTGCCGTAAGACTATCAAGCGATACATCTCTACCGGACAACTGGACCGGAAAAGTGATAGACACCCAGAACCCCAAAGCACCGATAACAACTTTTACATCTTTTGATAAAAATGTTGCAGCCTTTACCCTAACGCCTGCTTCAGGAAAAAAATACCAGGTTATCATCCAGGAAAAGGCAGGAAAAGGCAAAACAATAGATCTGCCGCAAGCTGCAGACAGCGGTCTCCATCTGGAAACCTACAGCTCTAAAGACGGGATTAAATATACCCTAAAAGGAGTAAACTTAAAACAACAGCTTCAGAATTATAAAATTGTTGGAACCATCAATAACCACCTTGCTTATAAAGCCCACATTAAGCAGCTGACGAATGAAGCGTCAAGCCTTATTCCTCCCAAAATAAGCAATGGCGCAAACGGTGTTTTACAATTAGCCATTTTTGATGAGCAAGACAATCTGGTAGCCCAAAGACTTTGCTTTATAAAGCCTAATGACCTAAAGATTGAAAAAGCAGAAATTATAGGCCAGAGCTTAAAACAAACGCCAAGATCTTTCAATAGTATTGACCTTTCTCCGGAGTCGTATTTTAAAAATTATACGGTTTTGGTACGTGAGGATGACGGCAGCAACAAACCGGAAGAAGAAAATCTTCTCAGCAGCCTTTGGTTAACGGGAGATTTTACTTCTAAAATAGACAGTCCCGCACAATATTTTTCTAAAAATGCCAACGCTGAAGCTTTAGATGCCCTGCTGATTTCTGAAAACTGGAAAAGATTTGACTGGAACTCTGTCCTGAGCGGATCTGTACCCACCATTAAAACCAATGCTCAGCAATTTCTTTCTTACAGGGTAAAGCCTATTAAGAACAATGCTCTTCTGATAAACACCCCCGTAAGCTTAATGTTGAAACTGGGCAAAAATCAACCTGTTCTTAATCAATTTATAACAGATCAAAACGGATATGTTTATTTGAATAACCTTAACAATGATGATCCCCTGGAGGTTTCATTATTTATAAGTTCAGAAAATAACAAAGAAGCCAATACCGATAATTTATTCGTTACTGTAGAACCAATGGTTACTCCCACAGAATTTAAAGGGAACTTCCCAGGTACAAAATATACATTGGTAAAATCCGGCGAAAACAAAACCCTTTCTCCAACCATTTCAAGAGCAATCAATACTCAAAAAAACTATAAAAAAATAGAGAGTAATGATATACAGATTGAACAGGTAAAATTAGTAGGAAAAAAGAAAGATCCAAAAGTAGAACTGGACAAACAATTGTCCAGCGGAATGTTTAGCGGTGATATCAATTCTACGGTATTCGACTTTGTGAATGAAGATCAACGGGCCGCAGGTGCCAATAATATATTAGACTGGCTGCAGGGAAGAGTGGCCGGTGTAACCCTGCAAAGAAATAATTCTGGGATCAACGTTCCCTACATTCGTAACAAGCCGGCCAAGCTGTATCTGGATGAGATGATTACTGACCCTGCAATGATTACCAGCATCCCTGTAAGCAATATTGCCATGGTAAAAGTTATTAAAGGATCAGGATTATTAGGTGATGCCGTAGCCATCTATACGCTGAGAGGGAATCTGCAATCTAAAAATAATGAAAAAGACAAACAAAAGGATAACTCATCCATCATAAAAGGCTATGATAAACCGTCAGAATTTCTTATTGAAGTGCTGGATGATGATGCCCCCGCCAAAATTGAAAATGATACCAGAGAAACCCTCTACTGGAATCCTAATTTATTTGATAGCGACTACGTTCCTCCAAGAATTAAATTCTTCAATAACGACAGTGCCAAACAATATAAAGTTTTGATCATCAGCTTTGATGAAGATGACCATCTTCTTTATCAGAATGAAATCTTCAAATAATAATATATTCTCTGCATACAAAAAGCCTTTCAATTTTACTGAAAGGCTTTTTTAGTATTTTGAAATTCAACACCGTTATATTGCTTAAAAGTAATTGTCCGGCGTTAAAAAATGAATATCAACAGATGTTATGAGCTTCTTAATTCAACCATTTCTTTTACCAATTTCGGATACATGGTTTGCAGGGCTGCACCTCCCTTGGGTTCCCGGTTCATCTCCCGATCCATACTGTCATAATGGTGGTCAGGATAAAGTTCATCCACCGTATCCCGTATTTCCGATTCATCTTCATTATCATGATTGGCAGAATAGGCTTCATCAGATACATACAACAGCCCCTCTGCCCAGCAGTCTCCAATATTAAAGCTGTATTTCCCACTTACAAATGCCTGTATATCTTTTTGAATGTCTTCAAAAAATGCCCTGCCCTTCAACAGCAGCCAACAGCGGAAATAAATAAATCCGTCATCAGAAAGATAATCGTTAAAGATATAGCTGCCATTATCAGCACTGAATTCGCATTCCAGAATAATGGAAAGCTCCGCAATTTCAGCCGTGTAAAGCGCACTCAGTTTTTCCTGAAGCGTCTTTTCAAAAAGAACCAATCTTTCTTTTCCGAATCTGGAGAGATACACTGTGAGATTTTCCAGATGCTCATCCACATCATACTCGCTCCAATGGGCATTTTTGTATTTATTTGATTTTTCAATCGCTTCCCAGAAATAAATATCTGCTTTTTCTGTTTCAGAAAGCTCTGCTTTCTGTGGGATCTCATCATGTTCAGGAATCTCTATATAGCCTTTCCTGATCTTTTGGCTGATCAGTTTTTCAGATTCCCTGATACACTCCTTTTCATCTGCAAATTCCTTAGTGGTTTCACGTCCCTTTGTTCCCGTTTTTCCAAATACTATTTTTTGTGTATTTCCCGAATATTCAACATTCCAAAATTTATCCGAGACTCCATTTTGATTGATTAAATTCTTTTTCATAAAATATATAAAAGGTGATCGATCTATTTAAGGAATTAAACTACAAAAAAATAAGGAACCCAGCTATTTTATTCGGTTTTAGTTTCATTAGGGTTCCCCTCTCAGAAATTCCTCACCTTGGAGAGGGTATCTCAATCCTGTAACAACAAAGAACCCGCTTCCCGTCTTTTCACCTTAGCTTCCTTTCCCCTGCCTATGGCTCGTTGTATTCATCTTCTTCCCTCTCCTTTCCAGAATAAGATGTGCGGCATCCAGCATTTTAATCAGATGAATGTACGGAATCACGAGATTCCTTTCCGGTAGGTTGTCATAAGCGCCCAGTGAAAAATGGACCATACCGGACAGAAAATAATCAAACTCCCTGATGCTGTATTCCCGAAATGCTTTTTTAAAGACCAGCAGAGGGTTCTGGTATTCTTTCTCCAACAGCAAGCCCAGAAGCAATGGAGATACATTCTCTAACGGCATATGGACCGCCCACTTCCTATCTTTCAGCATGGTGAGGTAGCAAGCCTGTACAAACAACCGCATAGACTGGTGAAACTGAAATACTACCGCAGGATCTTCATTCATCCGGCTATTCCTCTTTACCGCATAATTCATAATGTTGCTGAGCCTTTCCTTGGAAACATCCAGCTCATTGAACTGAAAAAATATCTCCATAAGCTGTAATCCTGACTGCTTCTTAGGCACTGCCCAACATGGCGACTCAAAGTCTGTTCTGGTCTTTTTCATGGGTTTGTATTTTTGTGATAGGTTTCTGTTCATACTTTGGTAATTTTAAAACACTTTAGCCCACTTAAGAAAGGTTACTATCTTCCTGCATCAGTAAGTACACTTTAGAAGAAAATCAAAGATTTTCATAAAACTTAGGTGTACTTCATATCCCAAAAGCTGGAAACTTAAAATAACTAAAGTGTTTAAAAAACTTTTCTGCCTTTTAACTTCGTTGAATCTTCGATTTTTGTTTTACATAAAAAGCTTTAAACAAGCTTAGTTGTAAAAAGGGAGAAAGTTCAGCATTGGCAGAACTTCCTGCCCTACAAGAAATAAATAAAAACTTATGATAGAATTTGTGTTTTTCAGAAAGCCCTTAGGCCGCAACGGATTGTGTATGTCTTCAAAAGAAAATGGACTTTCTCTTAGGGAGTGTTTGTTAGTTTAAAGTTATAATAAAAGTTGATTTCC
>NZ_JAWRWZ010000354.1:0-266 GCF_046535285.1 Chryseobacterium sp. SIMBA_028
CTAAAATACCTGCTTTAATGGAACAGGAACGGGGAAACATTTCTGAACATGAAAAAGACCTTGCGGTGTTAGAGGATATTTCTAATTCCAGCTGGAATAAAGAAGTGTCACTTAGTGACCTAAAAACGGAATTAGCGGCAATCGACAGAAAAATCATGTTATCTATTCATACCGAAAATGAAAAAGAAGAGCAGACTAATCAACTTTCAAATATTTCTACGCAAGATATAGGGAAGCCAACAGATCTTACTAGTAAGGCTAAACTT
>NZ_JAWRWZ010000355.1:0-266 GCF_046535285.1 Chryseobacterium sp. SIMBA_028
CGCAACATGGTGGGCTGCGACTCCAGCCATGCTGTGGCTCCTGCTTCCCGGGGTGGCCCTGGTCCTTCATCGGACCCGCAAAAAGCTGATGGCGCTTGTCTTCCTTGTCGTCGCCACCAGCATCATCTCCACGGAACTTGTGAGCAGGGGCATGACTCTTGGCCAAGGGCTATGGCAGCCTTTGGCGCAGCGTCCACTGCTGTTTTTCGCCGGGTTCATGCTCGTGGAACCCCTCACACTGCCTCCGCGCCGGTGGCAACAACTGG
>NZ_JAWRWZ010000356.1:0-266 GCF_046535285.1 Chryseobacterium sp. SIMBA_028
AGCCACATCTGACGGTGTCTTTCCAAACTCAATGTTCCCGGCGACAGTGCGTTTTCCCGTTGGGTTCCGTAGCCGTAAGGCAGAAATTTGCGGTATGATTTTCCATCAATAGGATCATAAAATTCGTCTCCTTTAAAAAACTGATAGATAAGCGGCCTTGCCCAAATACTCATTTTGATAAGCATGGGACGCGGAATGGTATTTAATAAAAGTTTGGCTACTTTTTTCATTAAAAATCCAGTTGGAATGGCTTTTCTTCGTCACTT
>NZ_JAWRWZ010000357.1:0-266 GCF_046535285.1 Chryseobacterium sp. SIMBA_028
GGTTTCATTTTATCCCAGAAATCGGGGAAGAAGTTTTGGTTGATTTTGAATCCCAGAATGCTGAAAAACCTTTTGTGGCGGGAACACATTATAATGGCAGTGAGACAAGTTCATACCACACATCAGGAAACGATAAAAAAGTGATTCATACCCGTTCAGGAACGAAGATTATTTTGAATGATGCGGAGGGTTCTGTTTTCATAGAAGATCCGAGTGGAAATACATATTTGATGGATGGAGCGGGAAATATTAATGTGAATGCACCG
>NZ_JAWRWZ010000358.1:0-266 GCF_046535285.1 Chryseobacterium sp. SIMBA_028
GTGAATGGTGCTGGCATGGCGCTTGCTATCCACAGTGACAAGAGACGCGGTCAGCGGATTCATCTCGTCACTCACCAAAGGATATCGCCATGAGTATCGCCAGCTTCAAATCTGCCAATCGTCTGATCACCGGACAACAAGCCTCGACTCGTCTTGCTGAGGAGGTCATGCGACTTGGCATGCATTCGCCGATGTTGGTCACTGACCCTGGTGTACTGGGGTCCGGAACACTGGAGCCGATCAAGGCTCAATTGGATGACCTCAAG
>NZ_JAWRWZ010000359.1:0-266 GCF_046535285.1 Chryseobacterium sp. SIMBA_028
GTTGAAAAGACAAAAGGTAAAGTAGAAGATCTTGTTAATATTGCGAGCCATTTAAAAGGAACGGCTACAATAGGAATGGGGCATACACGTTGGGCAACTCACGGTGTTCCAAGTGATAGAAATTCTCACCCTCATTTGTCTAATAATAATAAGATAGCAATCATTCATAATGGTATCATTGAAAATTATGATACGATTAAAAAAATGCTTACTGAAAAAGGATTTACATTTAAATCTGAAACTGATACTGAAGTATTGGTAAATCT
>NZ_JAWRWZ010000360.1:0-266 GCF_046535285.1 Chryseobacterium sp. SIMBA_028
GGCGGCAATCCGGCGTCGCAAGTTATTCAGTTACTGCATTCAACGCTACGCCCATCCGCGCCCGTTTCGGGGCCTCGCTGCGGATCGTGCCGAGCGTACGGCGTCCTGCGCAGCGGGCCCACGAAATGGCGGGCACAGAGATCAGGAAAGGTCTCCACCGTTCTTGGAGGCGTACTCCTGGGCCGAAAGCAACGGGCCCTCGGACTCAGCGGCTACCTTGAAGAGCCACCCCGCGCCGTAGGGGTCGTTGTTGATCAGGGCCGGAT
>NZ_JAWRWZ010000361.1:0-266 GCF_046535285.1 Chryseobacterium sp. SIMBA_028
CACCATCGCAACGGATCAGCGACCCTGTGATGTAACTTGCTGGTTCGCTGCACAAAAATGCTGCGGTGGCCGCGAACTCATCGACCTTTCCATAGCGCCCGACAGGAATGCGCGCTTCCTTTTCCGAACGGATTTCATCCATCGCGCGGCCGGTGCGTCTTGCTGCCGCACCATCGAGCTCGTCGAGGCGGCCGGTCAGGATGCTGCCGGGAAGCAGCAGATTGGTGGTGACGCCGTGGCTGGCGATTTCGGAGGCCAGCGTCTTG
>NZ_JAWRWZ010000362.1:0-266 GCF_046535285.1 Chryseobacterium sp. SIMBA_028
CTTAAACCCTCCTCGTTCGACCTGATGATGCTCGCCAGGGCTTTGACGGACCTCAACCGCCCTTACGTGTGAGCCCGGCCGGCGCCTCAGGCTGATTCAGCCGACCAACACTTGGGTGGAGGATTCCTTGGGTTTGCCGTTGGCCTATTTCATCTGGCGGAGGGTCTGTGGACGGCAACGTTCAGCCACAGTGAACCAGTGTCTTCAATGCCTTGCGCTACTTGGGCAAGCATCTTCCAACCCGTTGAAACACCTGATGCCATGAG
>NZ_JAWRWZ010000363.1:0-266 GCF_046535285.1 Chryseobacterium sp. SIMBA_028
TTTTAAACAATGAAAATAAAGTAGTTGCTGTGTATGCAGCGATTGGGCTTTGGAAAAAAAACCCTGATCTTACCAATCAGATATTTCAGCAATTTTTACAGGTAAAAACCCAGATTCATACCCAGAATGGTTGTATTGTGGGTGATCAAAACCCTGCTGAACCTCTATACAGTCAATATATAAATGCTCTAGATGATAAAGACATCATACACGATGCCAGGCTGAAAAAGCTTGACAGTCTGATCATTTTCAGTCCGAATCCTTCG
>NZ_JAWRWZ010000364.1:0-266 GCF_046535285.1 Chryseobacterium sp. SIMBA_028
GGGTAGCTGTCCGCCTGCCTCGGTGACGAAACCCTCGACGGCGGACGCCGCACCCTTGCGGATCAGGCGTCCATCCAGGTCCACGCCGCTCATCCGTGTGCTCGCGGTGAACTCCACGATGGTGATCTCCTCCGCAGTGTTCCGGAGATCGACCAACTCGGGGCCATTGACGCCGGCGTCGTTGGCGAGGTCCACAATGGACCGGCCCTCCGGCGTTTCGTCAGCCAGGCTGGAGAGCCGGGCAGCGATGATGAGTTCGCCGGGCT
>NZ_JAWRWZ010000365.1:0-266 GCF_046535285.1 Chryseobacterium sp. SIMBA_028
GTGGGGCTGCCCATAGCCCAACACGTCCAAGAATCCCTGCACACCGCGTTCGGGGATCGTTTCCCGGTTTCGCAGAACCTGCAAAAGCTCATCGACAACGGGATCAAGACGCTGTGGGTCCCCGGTCCCGACGGGAAGCCCGTCATTCCGGCGGAAACGCTGGCAATCTTGTCCTTCGGCAACACCCCGTCCACCGGGGAGGAAGTCCTCCGACGAACGCAGGATGCCTTGGCCGAGGAAATTGGCTTGATGCTCAACGAAGGGAT
>NZ_JAWRWZ010000366.1:0-266 GCF_046535285.1 Chryseobacterium sp. SIMBA_028
CCCGCAATGCGCGCCGTTACGGGGCGAGTTATCACATCGATACCGCAATCAGTGGGCATCTGGCGCTGTATGGCAACCACCAACCGGCGCAGGCCACCTCGGGGCTGGAGGTGGCGCCCTGAGTGTCCGCGGCGGACACCCATGCGACGGAGGTGCATGTTCAGGGAAGGCTGCCACGTTGAGTAAGTCATGATCGCCATTGGAAAGGCCAGGGGGGTGTCGCTGACACTCCCTTGGCCTTTTCGTCTTTCAGGGGTTGGTCGGGG
>NZ_JAWRWZ010000058.1:0-434 GCF_046535285.1 Chryseobacterium sp. SIMBA_028
TGGTTTTTGCAACTCCTACACCAGCTAATTGTCCGGATACACCTTCCAACATGCCTTTTTGATTTGTTTCACCTCTTTGGTAAATAATGCTTAAACCGAAAGTGTGCGAGATCTGCTTGTCTATACTTGCGTAACTGTTATAACCCCAGTTAACCTTTTTGTCATAGAATGACGTAAGATCTGATTGAGTCATAAATGCTGCACCTCCACCAACTGAAATACTCCAGTCGTTAAATCTTCTAGCCTTGTTGTCGAAAGTTTGGACATTGGCAGAACCTGAGGAAAAAGTATTCGGGTATTCGCTAGAGGAACTAACGGCGATACTGTCCTGAGCATAAGTAGCAATAGGCAAAGCGGCCAATAATAATAAACCTAATTTCATACAATATGTTTTATGTTTTATTTAAAAAAAATCTTTTAATAATATTCTAGAG
>NZ_JAWRWZ010000367.1:0-265 GCF_046535285.1 Chryseobacterium sp. SIMBA_028
CTTTCTACTATGTGCTGATCGTCACTCTGTTCAGCAAGCTGCTGGGTTATCTCGAGCGGCACCTCGACGTGAGCAGGCGCACGCCCGCCCAATCCGCCGATGCGGATGGCTTGCTGGCTGCTTCGGCAACGCCCGTCCCGGCCCGGCGCCAGGCAAGCGCCGAATACGCGCTTCAGGTGAAAGGCGCAATGCAGCGCTATGGCCGGCACGAGGTGCTGAAAAACATCAACCTCGATGTCCGGCCTGGCCAGGTGGTGTCGATCAT
>NZ_JAWRWZ010000368.1:0-265 GCF_046535285.1 Chryseobacterium sp. SIMBA_028
GCCGTCGGCGTCTGCGCCGCGGCCAACCTGACCTTCCTGGGTGTGATCATCACAGATGTGCTATCCAGCAGCGCCTCCGCGGTTCTGTCCGCGATGGCTCCCCCGTCAGGGCGCCTCGGCCTGCTAGCTTTCGGGCTCGGGGCGTCAGTCATACTCGGTCTCATCTTCGCGGTGAACTCCCTGACCGCTCCCGCCCCCGACTACGGGAAGATTCTGAATCTCTTCAGGCGCAGCGACCTCAAGGGATTGAGTGAAGCCGCACCAG
>NZ_JAWRWZ010000369.1:0-265 GCF_046535285.1 Chryseobacterium sp. SIMBA_028
GATGTAATTCAGCCACCAAAATTTTACCCGCCAATTGAGATTATTTTTCAAAGAGAACGTTTCGGGAATGGCAATAAGGTGATTGGGTACATTGGAGGCCAAAACTTCTCGAAGCTTCTCCGTTAGTTCTTCACTTCCATTTTGAAAGCCAATACCTGAAGTATTAAGTACTAAACGAAACTCTCCGTCTCCAAACCTGCTGATATTTTTTTTATGAGTTATAATTTCATCCAGCGTTTCATCCAACGTTTCCACTTTATAGAAT
>NZ_JAWRWZ010000370.1:0-265 GCF_046535285.1 Chryseobacterium sp. SIMBA_028
GTATTTTCTAAGTGTTTACTACCTTCAATAACATATTCCGCAAGGCTTCCGGCGGCTCCTATAATAAGTACTTTTTTCATGGTATTATTTTATTTTCCAACTCTCTGCTGCAGATGTTCGGGATATCTGGCTCCTGAAATTTCTATTTTGGATGCAGCATGTTCTATTTTTTGTAAATCTTCTGAAGTCAGTGTGATAGAAGCACCGCCAATGTTCTCCTGCAGACGGTGGATTTTGGTGGTTCCCGGAATAGGAGAAATCCATG
>NZ_JAWRWZ010000371.1:0-265 GCF_046535285.1 Chryseobacterium sp. SIMBA_028
TAAAACTCACCAAAAGATACGATAGCTCCATATCCCCATTGTATCATTCCCTCAGAATCAGCTCTGTTTCTTAGAACGAACTGTAAATCTGAATTCAATTTTTCCAAAATTTCATCTGCTAAATAACCACAATCTTTTGTTGTTATATTTTTAACAGACGTTTTACCAGACTGATTTTCACCATTATCAAACGAGTGATACACATGAAAGGGTTTCATTGAAATATTTTCAAAATGACTATCCTCAATAGTAACATTTCCATGAG
>NZ_JAWRWZ010000059.1:0-433 GCF_046535285.1 Chryseobacterium sp. SIMBA_028
GGCAGGCCCCGTGGCCGGGGGACTGTTGGGCGCCATCTCCTTGCATGCACCATTCCTTGCGGCGGCGGTGCTCAACGGCCTCAACCTACTACTGGGCTGCTTCCTAATGCAGGAGTCGCATAAGGGAGAGCGTCGAGATCCCGGACACCATCGAATGGCGCAAAACCTTTCGCGGTATGGCATGATAGCGCCCGGAAGAGAGTCAATTCAGGGTGGTGAATGTGAAACCAGTAACGTTATACGATGTCGCAGAGTATGCCGGTGTCTCTTATCAGACCGTTTCCCGCGTGGTGAACCAGGCCAGCCACGTTTCTGCGAAAACGCGGGAAAAAGTGGAAGCGGCGATGGCGGAGCTGAATTACATTCCCAACCGCGTGGCACAACAACTGGCGGGCAAACAGTCGTTGCTGATTGGCGTTGCCACCTCCAGTCT
>NZ_JAWRWZ010000372.1:0-265 GCF_046535285.1 Chryseobacterium sp. SIMBA_028
CTGTCCGGCGGGCTGCCCGCGCGGAGGAGCTTGCCCACCGTCACGGAGTCATGGCGATCGCCGGTGATGAGGAGCCGGATAACAACCAATTGGCTACCAAGGGCGCGGGGATGGTCATCCTCGGCGTCAAGCCCGTGGGGATTGCGGACCTTGCCCGCGAGATCAGCCCGGCGCTGGCTAAGGACACCATCGTGGTCAGTGTCGCGGCCGCTGTTTCCATCGCCCAGCTCGAAGCGGCGTTGCCGGAGGGGCAGCCCGTCATCAG
>NZ_JAWRWZ010000373.1:0-265 GCF_046535285.1 Chryseobacterium sp. SIMBA_028
AGCAGCTCAGTCAATGGTTTTGATGAAAAATGACAATCAGGTTCTTCCTTTGAAAAAATCAGGAACAGTGGCCGTGATCGGACCATTGGTTAACAATTCATTAAACATGGCCGGAACCTGGAGTGTGGCAGCGCAGCATGACAAGTCGGTTAATTTGATGCAGGGTCTCCAGGCTAATGCAGGAAAAGAAGTGAAATTCATTTCTGCTAAAGGTGCAAACATTGATTACGATGCCAAATTAGAAGATATCTATGCAGCCCACGGT
>NZ_JAWRWZ010000374.1:0-265 GCF_046535285.1 Chryseobacterium sp. SIMBA_028
CTCATCACCAGAAATCATTTTATTTTTCTGAGACATGTACAAAGCAATCTTCATAGCAATATCCGGATGCAGCCATTTGAAAAACCATTGGGCAACAGGATTGGTAAAGACTTTTTTCATTCTTTTATATCCTTTATCGCCTGGTCCCAAACCATCTCCGTGAGCCAATAAAAATTGTTTGCCACCCATTTCAAAATACTGTTTCTTATAAAAAACAGTACATCCGATCTCTTCTTCCAGATAATCCTTCATCCAGAGATCGTGG
>NZ_JAWRWZ010000375.1:0-265 GCF_046535285.1 Chryseobacterium sp. SIMBA_028
TCTGCTACAGGTTCTGCTTCTTCTTTCCAAAGTTTGTGAAGATATTGCAGTTCATTCAATGCCTTTTGAATCACAGGTTCATGTTGAAGTTCCTGTGCACGGGCAATGATGTGTTGTCTTTTTTCAAGGTTATGGCTGTATTCCTGCTCCAGAAATTCTTTATTTAAGTCCAGCATTTGATAAAACTGATTCAAATGGTGGAAATAATTATTGTTAAGGATTTTAAATTCAGATTTAGCAACCTGTCCTGCATTGGACCAGTCTT
>NZ_JAWRWZ010000376.1:0-265 GCF_046535285.1 Chryseobacterium sp. SIMBA_028
CTTTCTTGCGCTTAAATCTGATTCGCTGAGAATTAAAAATTCATTAAAATCTTTGCATACTTTTTGTAACTTTATGGGAAACAATTAATCTGAAAATTAAAATGTTAGATCATGTTCCCTTTCTACCTTATGTTTTGAGTGCATTTATCGGTATCGGACTGGCTGCTGCGACCGGCTTCAGAGTTTTTCTGCCAATGTTTGCGGTGAGTCTCGCTTCATATCTTCATTGGATTCCGACGAATGAGAGTTTTGAATGGCTTTCCGG
>NZ_JAWRWZ010000377.1:0-265 GCF_046535285.1 Chryseobacterium sp. SIMBA_028
CTTTTGTTGATGCTGCTGCTAAAGGGGGAATGATGGAAGTTATGATGGGAGAACTTGCTGCTGCAAATGCTACCAATGCTTCTGTGAAATCTTTAGGGCAAATGATTGCAAAAGATCATAAAGCTGCCAACGAAGAACTAAAAAAATGGGCGGGAAGTGTAAATTATTCCTTACCCGCATCCTTAGATGCTTCACAACAAAAGATGCATGATGATCTAAAAGCAAAGAAAGGAGCCGATTTTGACAAGGCTTATGTCGACATGAT
>NZ_JAWRWZ010000378.1:0-265 GCF_046535285.1 Chryseobacterium sp. SIMBA_028
TCTCGTTTTTTCTATACCCTCTAAATGAAGCTCTTTCCAATACTGCTCTTGTTCGGATAAGTGTTGATTACCTGTATCCTTATTCATGTTAACCTCCATCTGTTTTATTAATTACCAGAGTATAAGCTTTATGACTCATACTCTGGTAAGGCTTTTTGAAAGCCGGGATTAAAATGAAAACTCTACATTTCTCAAATCGCTTACTTTATTCTTTTCATTCAAAATATATTTTTCTTCATCTTTATTTAATAGCTGAATGTCCCCG
>NZ_JAWRWZ010000060.1:0-431 GCF_046535285.1 Chryseobacterium sp. SIMBA_028
CTCTTATTGGTTATATACCATGAAAGTAGATGATAGGGAAAATTTTATTAAGATGATGGCCGATAATGGAATTACAGCATCAGAACTTCATCTTCGTAATGACAGACATTCCTTGTTTAAAGAATCTGAAACGGAATTACCTGTTTTTGATGCTTTTTATAAAAAAATGGTACATATACCTTGTGGATGGTGGATAGATGAGGATACCCGTAATACAATTGCTGAAGTAATTAAAAAAGGATGGTAAATGATTCCTATATATAAACCCTTTATGCCGGAAAATATTTCAAATAAAATTAATGAAATATTATATTCCGGAAAACTATCTTATGGCAAGATAGGAAAAGAATTTGAACAATCTCTTTCTGATTTTATCTGTAATGATAGAATTTTGACAACGACTACTTATAATCAGGCATTATTGATGGCAT
>NZ_JAWRWZ010000379.1:0-265 GCF_046535285.1 Chryseobacterium sp. SIMBA_028
ATCAGCTGATGACGCGATGTGGATAGGCGGCCTTCGTCGGCGTTGTAGCGCGCATGGCTTCCGAGATGGTGGTGGATAGCTTTGCAAAGGGCCCTTCGTCAAAGATGAGCGCCTCCTGTGCTGTTGTCTCAAGCCACCGGGCGATATCGAGGACGATTTCTTCCCGCTCCTCGATGCCAGCATTGCTGATGATATTAATCTTCTCTTCCATGCGGGTGACACTCCACAAACGTGCGTACGTCGTGCTCGGCGCTGTTGGCCGCAC
>NZ_JAWRWZ010000380.1:0-264 GCF_046535285.1 Chryseobacterium sp. SIMBA_028
GGTATCGGACATCGCGCAAGGGCTTCAAGGTAACGGTTGCTGGGGAACAGCATATATAACCCGAAGCGTGTGGCAACGCCAAGCGCGTATGAGATGAAATCAGGCGGTGGCCTACCCAAACCGTTGCCAGGCCGGTGCCTCGCGCCTTACCCGACACCCTGCGCCGCCATTGCCAGCAACAACCGCTCGGCACCGATGCCGAAGCCAGCCCCCTCCCGATAGGCGCCGCCGCCGACCACTTGCTGTTGAGCGCCCAACTCGTTG
>NZ_JAWRWZ010000381.1:0-264 GCF_046535285.1 Chryseobacterium sp. SIMBA_028
GTTTAAACTAAGCTAAGCAATAATGACCATGTATTTTATTGTTTTAGTAGAAATAGTTGTTCCTAGATATATATGTAAATTAAAATTATTACTTATAAATCTCAAGAACATAACCACTTTTAAATTGTTTCCATTTTTGATGTAGTGCTTCTACAGATATTAAGCTAATTGTTTCTTTTGTCAATTTTTTGTTATTGAAAATAAAATATTCAGAAGTCAGAAGGTTAGAGGATAATTCAACCTCAAAACTTTTAGGATTAATAG
>NZ_JAWRWZ010000382.1:0-264 GCF_046535285.1 Chryseobacterium sp. SIMBA_028
CGTTTACCATTTACTTTAATGATATGATCTACTACCTGTTTCTTCTCTTCGGTAGAAAGTGTTGCAGCTTCCGCTGTAGTTCCTAATACAACTAAATAATTGATTCCGTTCTCGATATTATATTCAACAAGTTTCGTTAAACTATCAAAATCAACGGATAAATCTTCATTAAAGGGTGTTATTAACGCAACACCTACTCCTTTTAAAATGTTCATCTGCTAGAATTATTTTCTTCAAATTTAATAATTTAGACTAAGAATTTAT